>JAHDHG010000087.1 GCA_020631435.1 Bacteriovoracaceae bacterium
GCTAAGAAGAAGACAAAAAGAAAAGTAGCGAAAAAGAAAAAGAAAACTACTAAAAGAAAAGTAGCTAAGAAAAAGACAAAGAAAAAAGCTACTAAGAAGAAAAAGAAGACTACTAAAAGAAAAGTAGCTAAAAAGAAAAGAAAAGTAGCTAAGAAGAAGAAGAAGGCTACTAAGAAGAAGAAGAAAGCTACTAAGAAGAAGAAGAAAGCTACTAAGAGAAAAGCGACTAAGAAGAAGACTAAAAGAAAAGTAGCTAAGAAAAAGACAAAGAAGAAAGCTACAAAAAGAAAAACAGCTAAGAGAAAAGTAGCTAGAAAGAAAAAGTAGAACTTTTTTAAAAATCTAATTTTGAGGGGAGCGAATGCTCCCCTTTTTTGTTTACATTTATCAGTTTTTTTATGAATATCCTTATTAAAGAAGGTTATCTATGGGAATCGAAATCAATGATATAAACGCACCGCAAAAGCTATGGGATATTTTTCATGACTTTACTCAAACACCAAGGCCTTCAAAGCACGAAGAAAAAATAAGAACTTATATTATCGAATTAGCAAAATCAGCAGGATATGAAACGAGGTCTGATAAGATTGGAAATATTGCGATTTCTTTACCAAAGCAAAACTCTGAAAGTGAAAAGACAATAGTTATTCAGAATCATATTGATATGGTTACAGATGCAATACCTGGGAAAAATATAAATTTTCAAACTGATCCTATCCAAACCTATGTAGATGGAGATTGGCTGAGAGCAGAAGGGACAACATTAGGAGCTGATAATGGTATTGGTTGTGCAGCAGCTTTGGCCTTAATGTTCGATAAAGAAATTTCCAGACCAGCTTTAGAACTTTTATTCACTATTGATGAAGAAACGGGGCTGACAGGTGCATTGGAATTAGACCCAGAACTTACCTCAGGAGACATCATCTTAAACCTTGATACAGAAGAATGGGGAAGTTTATATGTAGGTTGCGCTGGAGGAGTGGATTATGATTTTCAAACTGAATTTAAATCTAAAAAGCCTAATCTGACTCAATATAAACTTTCTTTAGAAGGGTTTGCTGGAGGACATTCAGGAGTAGATATACATCGATTTCGTGAGAATTGTTCTAAGAAGTTAATAGAAGCTATTTATCTTATTAGTGAGAATCAAAATATTGAGGTCGCTGAGTTTAGATCGGGAAAGGCGCACAATATTATTCCTAGAGATGCTTTTGTTATTATTGGGTTAGAAAGTATGAATGCCGCTAAAGATTTGGTAGATAGTTTAGTCAAAACATGGAAAGGGTATGTATCTAATGAGGATCTGGAATTTAGATTTTCATTTGATGAAGTTGAATCTGAATCGGAAGTATTAGAATTGGCAGATATGAATAGATTCTTAAGTTTTATGAATCTATTTCCGCATGGTGTTTATTCTATGATTAGATCCACCGTGGATTCCGATAAAGATCCACTAGTTGCAATAAGTAATAATTGTGCTGTCACCATTCTTAAAAAAGGTAAGTTTTACCTAAGAAGTTCACTTCGATTTTTTAATAGAGAAGAGGCGTTCTCATTAGAGGCTAAGTTTAGAAATTTGGCAAAATTATTTAGTATGGATATAAGTAGAAATTCAGAGTATCCAAGTTGGAATCCAAATTTTAATTCTCAGATTCTTGAGAAAGCTAAAAATGTCTACCAATCCTTGTATAATAAAAAACCACATGTGAAAGCTATTCATGCAGGGTTGGAATGTGGAATTTTACTAGATCGATTTAAGTCTAATGCCGAAGCTTTAAGTTTCGGGCCAACAATAGTGGATGCTCATTCTCCAGATGAAAGAGTTCAGATTTCTACTGTTAGCGAATTTTGGAAATTTTTAACTAAGTTTTTATCAACTTTATAGGAGTTACAGATGATTAATTATGAAATCTACAAAATGATTCATGTCTTTATGGTTGTGATAATGTTCACTTATTTTGGAATTCAGATCTATGCTAAAGACAAAGTAAAAATGGCTGCAATGTGGAGCGGGATAGCGAGCTTATTAATTTTAGTTTCGGGGATGGGTTTGTTGGCAAGAATTGGAGTTTCACATACAGAAGGTTGGCCTTTTTGGGTGATTTTTAAATTAGGCGTTTGGACATTGATTACAATAGCTACTCCAATAATAATTAAAAGGGCCAAGGGTTTTTCTAAGAATTGGTTGTATGTCATGTTTTTGATGCTTCTTACAGTTATTTACATGGTTCAATATAAGCCAGAATTTTAGAGTTAAAATTTGATAGAAATTAATTTACATGTATTATTATATATATGGGATTAATCCGTTTAATATTAAAATTATATATTTTTGTAATTATCTTTGATCTAATAATTGAGTTCTTTCCTAAGCTTAAAGAGTTTGAACCTACAAAATATGTTCAACAAGCAGCTTCCTATAGTCTGAATTTTGTAAGGAAGTTCTTATCTCGTGAGCTTCCATTTTTCTCTGCTCATTTAGTTGTAATAGTAATGGTTTATGTCGTTATGGCAATTTGGTAAACACAGATGCATTTAGATTTATCTAAGCTAGTTTCAGAGACATTTTCTTATAAAAGGAGTAATGATCATGATTCTTTTGACGATTTGTCAGTTGCTCCAACTCGAAGTCCAGGTGTAATTTATTCTCTTCATAAAACATTGTTTTACACTTCAATAAGGTGCAGCGAATCCCCTAATTTATTTTTAGATTTTCAAGATAAAGATAAATGGAGTGATGAAGATGATATTAATTTTTTTGAAACCAAATCATTTTATGATGCGAAATCTATTTCAAAAGAGTTTGATAATTTTAAATTTTATAGGAAGCCTGAGGCCCATAGAAGTTCTGCTCATAGAATTTGGTACTTAAGATATATAGATAAAATAAACATAGAGATTTTATTTGATTTCCAAGCTCCTGAGTTTGGTAATTATGTTACTTTGGGAGCTTTGGGAGATGCCTCATTAGCACGTCATTATTTCGAACAAATGGGCAAATACTGCAGTGGGAAGGTCGGACTTAAGAAGATGAAAATACTGACTAAATCATTGGTATTTTCATTTGATAATCATGTTTCAGCCAGAGAGTTCAAAAATTTTGTACAATTTATGGATAACGAAAAAATCGATCATTTGTTTTCCTCTCAAGCTTCCAGTTCTCTTCCGAAACTTTCAATTCGATCATATTTCTATGAAAGATTATTAGCTAAAGAGTTTTGGGATCATTTGTGTATGACCTCATTTTTTCACTAGCTTGAAAACTCAATTGTTTTTGTTAACCTTAAATTATGTTATTTAAAAGAAAAAATTCTTTAAAGGTGAGAGAAGAAATTGGGACACCTGAGAATATTAAATTTATAGAGCCAAGATATTATAAAAAAGACGGAGTGAATAAAGACAAAATTATCTTTGCTGTATTTTTTATAGTTTTATTTTTTCTTCTGACAAGACTCTTCTTTATGGAAGGGGGAATCATTGAACTTTTTTCAAAAAAAACTGCAATACAAGAAAAGTTAAAGAAAATTGATGAGATTAGAAAACTCTGAGCTTCAGATTGAAGTGGCTAAAATAATTAATGATTCAAGATATCAAAAAAAACTTGCTAGAGATAATCTAGGGGTTATAGCTGCTGACGAATTTTTGATTTTATTTGAACAAGATCTCCCGGATTCTTCAAAGTAAGTTTGTCTCCAATATTTATTTTTTTAGAAATATTAGAATGCTTAAGTTCTAGAACATGCATGCATTCATAGAAGCCAGTTCTATATATTGGAGGGTTTTCAGATCTTCCAGGATGATGAGGAGCATTTCTATCTATTCCTACAACTTTTAAATCTGAATCTAAAAAGAAGATATCTAGATTAAAATGTGTATCTGGCATCCAAAAACTTCTTGGTTGAGTACTTTCATTGAAAAACAACATAGAATCAGTAGTTGAAAAAAACTTTGGTTTTATTGCAGAGAGCCCATGCATTTGTTCTTTGTCTGATATAGCGACATATGTAGATAAATTGATATTTTTTACCTTAGTCTCAATTTTAAGTAATTTTGATAAATAATTCTCAGAATAAGATTTTGATATATTTTTCTTATCTGAATTACATGAAGTTAATGGAAAAGAAAGAATAAATACTAGTGATAAGACTAAATTACGCATATATTTGAATATATAAGATTCTAAAAAAAGGAACAAGAATGAGTACGCCCTTTATTGCTGATAATAAACTTTTCAAGTCAATTAACTGTGGTGACTTAAGAGCTAAAAATATTGGCGAGGATGTCGTATTAGCTGGATGGGTAAATAAATATAGAAATCTTGGGGCTCTTCATTTTATTACTTTAAGAGATAAAAAAGGTTTAATTCAGTTAGGTTTTGAGAATTTTAAGTCTGATATTTCTATATTGAAAGATCTGAGTTTAGAGAGTGTTATTCAAGTTAAAGGTAAGGTTTGTAAAAGACCAGATGGGGCAGAAAATAAAGAGATGATTACTGGTGAAGTGGAAGTTCAAGTTGAAGAGCTGAAATTATTATCTAAGGCAGAAGAGGTACCATTTCTGCCACATGGAAAAATTGAAGCGAACGAAGATCTTAGGTTAAAGTACAGGTATCTTGACTTGAGATCAAATAAGTTACAAAGCTTATTAAGCTTAAGATCTAAAACAGCAATGAAAATTAGAAATGTTCTTTATCAAGATGATTTTACGGAAGTAGAAACACCCATTTTATATAAAACAACACCTGAAGGTGCAAGAGACTATATTGTTCCTAGTCGAGTTCATCCTGGTAAAGTTTATGCTCTTCCACAATCTCCTCAAACTTTAAAACAATTATTAATGATTGCAGGAACTGATAAGTATTTTCAAATATGTAAGTGCTTTAGAGATGAAGATTTAAGAGCTGATAGACAACCAGAGTTTTCTCAGATTGATATTGAAGTAAGTTTTTCTACTGCTGGTTATATGAGAAAGTTAGCATCTAAAATTCTTCAAGAGGTATTTGAGCTAGAAAGTGACTTTGAAATTCCAGTAATGAGTTATTCTGATGCGATGAAAGATTATGGATCTGATAAACCTGATATTAGATTTGATTTAAAACACATAGATGTAACAAGTTATTTTGGAAAATCAGGATTTAAAACATTTGATGATATTTCTAATTCATCTGGTTTAATTAAAGCAATGTTTATATCAAATGAGCAGGGAGAATTTGCAAGGAAGAAAATTGATGCTTTTGCAGAAGTAGTAAGGCCATATGGTGGAAAAGGAGTGGCTTGGTTTAAAGTCAACGATGGAGAGTTGACTGGTGGGATTTCAAAATTTATCAGTGAAGAGTTAAAAGAAAAATTTAATTTAGGAAATGGTTTATGGGTATTCTGCGCTGATAGTAAAGAGTCAGTAACTCATGCTTGTGCAAATGCATTAAGATTACACCTCGGTAAAACTTGTAATCTCATCAAGCCAGATGTTTATAAGTTTCTATGGATCAATGATTGGCCTTTATTTGAATATGATGAAGATGATAAAAGGCTTTATGCTGCTCATCACCCTTTTACTAGTCCTAAAATAGAAGACTTTGATAAATTTTTATCAGGAGATCTTGAGGTGGCAAAATCGATTAGAGCGGAAGCATATGATGTAGTTTGTAATGGTTATGAATTAGCTGGTGGCTCTGTTAGAATCTATGATACTAAAATGCAATCTCAGATGTTTAAATATTTAGATTTTTCGGATGAAGAAGCGGAGCATTTGTTTGGATTTTTTATAGAGGCGTTAAAGTATGGAACTCCTCCTCATGCAGGGATGGCCTTTGGGTTTGATCGATTGATTATGTTACTAGGGAAAACAGAGAATATTAGAGATGTCATTGCTTTTCCTAAGACGAGTTCTGCTACAGATTTAATGAGTAGTTCCCCTAGTGTTGCATTACAAGAGCAACTTAGAGAATTGAAAATTCAAATTTCTAAATAATCATTTCTGCCTAAAATAGTTCTCAATCTTTTTAAGAGTGAAATATATTCGTTGAAGTTTTTCCACATAATTTATTGTTTTCACATCATGTTAAGATTCTCACATAGGGGTATAAATGAAGAACTTAAAGATTCACTTGCAAGTGATGGGCTTATTGATTTTATTATTTTCTTGTGGATCTGATGACTCAAGTAAATCAAATATAAGTTCTGTAGGATGTGGAGCACTTCCTGCTGATCTGGTAGGAGACTGGATTAAAGTAGATAAAAACTCTGGAGGAATGGGATTACCATGTTTTTATATCATGAAATATGAAGCTAAAGCTTGGAACGATATTAATTTGAATAATCAGATTGATATAGGAGAGTTACAGGTTTCTGGAAGTACATCTACTGGAGATCTTATTCATAATCCTGTTAGTCATGAGGATGCGAAACCTTGGATTCGATCTGCTCGTTTGTCGGCTTCAGAATGTGAGTCATTAGGTTCTGGGTTTGATCTTATATCTAATAAAGAATGGATGGCGATTGCGAGAGATATTGAACTTGTTGATTCAAACTGGAGTGGCGGTAGTATTTATAATGGATGCTTGTTTCAAGGTAATACAGGAGTAGATGGTGCTTGTGCTTATGATGGTGGTTCAGTTGCAAATCATGGAAATTCCAGAAATTCAAAAGCAATTTTAAGACTGAGTAATGGTGAAGAAATTTTTGATTTCTCTGGTAATGTATCAGAGTATGTTGATTCAGATGATCCTCTAATTCCCCAGGTAGGTTTTAGTGGGGGAGTTACTGATTGCGGATATAGTAATTGGAAAAATCTGAAAGATGTTAATTGTCCAAGTCTTGATTTCGATGAATATATGCCTTTAGATAACTCCTTAGACATTTCTCACGGAGTAGGTGATTTCAGTTTTCCTCCTCCGCCAAACTCTGGTATTCGTCACAGAGGTGGATTTTTTGGTAGCGATAGGTCTGGTATTTATGGATTTCATAACACATCTTCGATTGATGGTTTTTCATCTGCTCGAGGATTTAGATGTGTTTATAGGCCTTAAGCTTTCTTTGTTCTTGTTTAATAAATGTTACTTTATATTCAATGGAAAATATTTTAACGTCTTAATATGATTATAAAAGAAGAGAACTGGGAATCTGTATCAGGGTTTAATTTCACAGATATTACATTCCACAAATCAAAAAAATCTAAATGTCTTAGGATCGCTTTTAATAGGCCAGATGTAAGAAATGCGTTTACTCCTCATACTGTTGATGAATTACTAACAGCTCTTGAGGCGAGTAGAAGATTTACAGATTCTGGAGTGATTTTTATTACCGGTAATGGGCCTTCCTCTAAAGACGGTGTCTGGTCTTTTTGCTCAGGTGGAGATCAATCTGTAAGAGGTGATGATGGGTATAAATACTCGACTCCAGGAGAGTTAGGAAGGTTGCATATCCTTGAAGTACAAAGATTAATTAGATTTATTCCTAAAGTTGTGATCGCTGTAGTACCTGGTTGGGCCGTCGGAGGTGGTCATTCTCTTCATGTAGTTTGTGATTTGACTATTGCTTCCAAAGAACATGCTAAGTTTAAACAAACTGACCCAGATGTTGCTAGCTTTGATGGTGGATATGGCTCTGCTTATCTTGCGAAACAGATAGGACAGAAAAGAGCGAGAGAAATCTTTTTTTGTGGAAGAACCTACTCAGCAGAAGAAGCTTTTGAAATGGGGATGGTGAATTTTGTTGTTGATCATGAAAAGTTAGAAGATTTTTCGATCGAATTATCAGACGAGATCAATTCAAAGTCTCCTACTGCAATAAAAATGCTAAAGTATGCTTTTAACCTCACTGATGATGGACTTATTGGTCAACAATTATTTGCTGGGGAAGCAACTAGAATGGCGTATGGCACAGAGGAAGCGAAAGAGGGACGTGATGCATTCCTAGAAAAAAGAGATAAAGATTTTAAAAAATTTCCTTGGTATTATTAAGCTTAATGAAAAATGATATCTACTCAAATCCCAAAATAGAAAAACTAGCTAACTCCATAGGGAGCTTTATTGAATATTGGGGATTTAAAGAAATACAAGGCAAGATCTGGTTTCTTCTTTATATTACAGGCAAAGAGTTTTCTACTAAAGAGCTAAGAGAATATTTTGATATCTCTAAAGGACAGACTTCTGAAATATTAAATGAATTAAAAAAATTCAAAGTGGTCTATATTTCTGGTCAGGGAAAACATGGAGTAGATTTATATAAGGCAAATGATAATATTCTTGAATCGATCTTTTCAGTTATTAAAAATAGAGAGCTTTCTATTTTAACCAAAGTTTTAAACAATATAAAAGAGATAAGCATTGATAAAGATCTTATTCAAGAATTTGATCTAGATAAATCTAGACTTAAGAAAATTAACAACCTCGTTAAATATTCTAAATCTACATTAAATAAATTCTTAGCTTTCCAAGAAGTTTCATGGGAGAAATGGAAGGTTTTTAAAAGTTAATGATTTCTTTTTTTAATTTTTGAAATTGCTTTTTCTATGAAAATTTGAATTTTTTCAGATTCTAATTTTTTAGAATTTAAATGAATCTCCATTTCCACGTTATCTAGATAATTATTTGCTTCAGTAAGTTTAGATTCAAGATGATCATTAAGTTCTGAAATATTCTTAGGCTTCTTGGTTTTATCAATTAAACTGAAAACAAAATTAGGGTTATTATTTTTGAAATCAATATATTGTTCTTTTTTTGATTCTTCTGAAAAATCAAGAATATCATCTTGAATTTGGAAGTAAACACCAAAGAGATTGCCGATCTCTTTCATTAAATTTATCTGACTTATATTGGTTTGTGAGAAAATCATTGGGGCAGCGAATGCCCATGAAAAAAGAGCTCCTGTCTTATTTCTTGCTAATGTAATGTATTCTTGAAGAACAAAATTAAACGGGTCAACACATTCTAATTGTTGCCATTCACCGTCAACTAAAGACTTTAGGGCGTGACCCATTTCACTTACAAGTTGAAGGTTGCCCATATCGCATAGTTCAGTGAGCGCCTTGGAAAGCATATGATCACCCATTAAAACAGCTTTAGAGTTACCGTAATGCTCTGGAATACTATCCAGTCCTCTTCTCATTTTAGCTTTATCAATGATGTCATCATGAGTAAGAGTAGCATTATGAATTAACTCTATTATTCTTGATAAGTTAAGGGCGTGTTCATTAGATATTTTAAGGATTTTTGATATTTCTATAATAATTTGTGCTCTGATTTTTTTTCCTAAATCTAATTGAGATAAAACAGCATCTCCCTTAATATCTGAGGCGAGTTGACTGGGTTCTAAGAAAAAATAATCTAAGTTCAAATCCATGTTTAACCTTACAACTGGATTGCAATGCAAAAAAGTTGTATAATCGTTCATGTAAGTATGAACGATATAATTAAATTATATATGCTTGACCCAGAATCTAGAAGAAAATGGGTGAGTGCTAAATTAAACAAAGCTGATACAAAGGTTGATAATCAGGTTTTACTTGCTCCTTGTGATGAATTAGGGGATTCACTCATTGAAAATTACATTGGGTACTTCCATCTCCCAATTGGTATCGTAGAAAACATAGCTATAGGAGATATGTTATTTAATGCTTGTTTAGCCGTAGAGGAGACTTCAGTAGTCGCCGCTTTAAATAAAGCAAACTCTTTTGTAAGGAAAAATGGTTTTATAGAACTTGTTGAATATAATGTTCCAGAAGTGACTGGTCAGATTAGTTATGAAAAAGTGAAGTTGGGCAATCGATGTCTTCTTAATTTTTCAGAAGAAATTTATTCGTTGATTAAAAGTAGATTTGCTAGCTATTTTAGAAGAGAAAACCCTTTTGTTGATATTCAGAAAGAGGAGTTTGATGATTTTATAGTCTATAACTTCTCGTTTAATTCACATGAAGCCATGGGAGCAAATTTTGTTACTCAAGTGACAGAGGTTGTTTCAGACTTCTTAAAGTCTCATGATTTCCCTCATCCATTGATGAACATTATTTCAAATACGATGAAAGATGCTTCTGTGAGAATGAGATGCAAAGTTAAAATAGATGAAGAAGTAGGAATTGCCATCTCGAAAGCATCTTTATTTGCTCATCAAGATCCTAGAAGGGCCAGTACTCATAATAAAGGGATCTTAAATGCAATAGACCCCATTTTGATAGCGACTGGAAATGATTGGAGAGCTTCTAATGCTGTGATTCATAGCTTTGCTTGTAAGGATGGTCAGTATAAATCATTAACGAAATGGACTTATGAAGATGATCATTTAATTGGTGAGATTGCTTTACCGTTTCAAATTGGAGTTGTAGGAGGAGTAACTAAAATTCATCCTAATTCACAATTTGCTTTAGAATATATGGGAATTGATTCTAAGAAAGATTTATGTCTTTTGTTAGCAACTGCGGGACTTCTACAAAACCTTTCGGCCCTTAGAGCATTAGTAACCACAGGGATAGTTTCAGGTCACATGAAGCTTCACTTAAGTAACTTATCTAAGTCTTATATTTTTGATAGTGAGAATCAAAAATCAAGATTTATGAAAGAGGTTGAAGATTTTCTAAAAAATAATAAAAAGATTACCCAGACCGATGCTGATATGATTTATAAAGAATTATCTTAAGGTTTTACTCTATATCTAGAACGTAAATATAGCATATCCCTCCAAACACAGGTTTATATTCGGATGCTTTTACTTCTTCTATATTTGTTGTTATTTCTAGAAATTCCTTTCCAGATGGAAATTTCTGAGAAGATTCTATTAGGTATTTATACGACGATTTGAAATTAAATAGTTTTCCAATGAATGGGATGAATTTGTTCATCATGAAAA
>JAHDHG010000088.1 GCA_020631435.1 Bacteriovoracaceae bacterium
AATTCTCTATCAGGGTCCTGTATTCAAATCTATCGCATTTCCGCATCTATTTGAAATTAGAATGGGTCTCAGATGAGCTCTGAGATGCTGTTCAAGGCCATTTCAAGAATTATTAGAATAGTGAACTTATTAATTCAATGTTGTAATATTGTAAAATGAATATCAGTAAACAAGAAATTATTCAGAAATTTGAAGAATTAATCTCAAATGACTTAACTCATGAAGATATTGTTGCATGGGCACTAGAAAAACAAAAAGCAGAAGATATAGGAATCTTGAATTATATACCTTTAAGTGAAAAAGATATTATTTGGAATGCTGTCGTTTATCTCGCATGTGTAGACTTAAAAGTAAACTCATACGAATACCTACATTCAATAGAGAACTTTCTAGAAGAAAAAGAAAAACTTAAAATTTAGCCTTTTAGAAGTAGTGGGAATAATCGCTCTTAGCTAGGTCTATCCTGATGAAATAAGGTCTTTTAAGTTCAAGGTTAAAAAATATAGGTTTAATAGCCTTTGAGTGCAAATACTTTCTACTATGGGAGATTGGGGCATGAGAAATTTATTTAATCAGTGTTCAATCTACATTAATATTGAGATGTTAGTGTAAAATATGAGTGAGACAGAATATACATACATTGAGTTTTTAGAGCCTTACCCCTCTAAGTCTTCTGCATCTTTGAAAGAGAAAATTTTAACTCGCTTTTTCCAGACAATTTTTTTTCTATTTTATGTAAATCATAAGCTCGATGATGTGAGGCATAATGTATATAAGTGGCAACTTGAGTTAAGTAATGAGCTTACAGATAAGCCTGAAATTAATCGAGAGGTCGCGTTAAACGAAGAAGGTGTACCTATATGGGCGGCACCTTCTCTGAAAAATTATGGGTATTGGTTCGATTCAGGGATAACAGATCTTGATGGTTACACACAATTTTCTCCAGTTATGATTCAAAGGAAAGATTTCGATCAAAGTTGGAAGCAGTACTTTAAAGAGAACCGAAATGACAGACCCGAGAATGATTTTATCCCTGCATAATTATATTATTAAATTAATTAACAAGCTTTAAGCTCAATGGTAGAAACGACCTGTGTATTTCTTTATAATCTTATTTGTTCTATCTAGTATCTTTTATGGCCTTGGAGGACTAAATTATGTAGGTCTGGGGTTGGTGATAGCTGGAGGACTGTTTTCCTTAGCTAATTGGGGAATTCTTATTGGAGCTAGTTTTAGCAACTCAAGGAAAAATGTTTCCTTTGTACCTCCGATTGGTCAAGTTTTATTTTTTATTTGCATATTTCTAACCGAAGGCAAGATGAAAAACTACTTTTGGGTTGGATTTCTCATTGATCCTTATATCTACATTTGTTTTTATGTATTCTTGCGAAATCAATTAAAAAATAAAAGTGATAATTAAACACTTGATAGGTTAGACCTCAATCATTTTAAAATCACATAATTCATGGCCATTTTTTTCAATGAAACAAGTGGCTAAAATCTTCAAGTTCAAGAAAGATATGTCATATGAGCAAGCTCTAAAAATTTGAAAATGATCTTTCTTGAAACTTTTATTTAAACCGCTTATGAATAATCTAGGTATAAAACACGATTTTAGCTTAATTAATGATCATAACATTAAGCAAAAAAAGTGCTTCCTTGTCCCTAGGGATTGATGAACATTGAAGGAAGCACTTTAGCCCAAATTCAGCATTTTTAAGCACAAACACTGAAATACTCTGAAACATTGTGAAATATTCTTAAGATGTATATATTCTACACGTTAGTTTTCCTCTAATGATTTAAAGTAGTTAGAAATTAAAGTTTAAAAATTGAAATTCGCTGGAGCGGGTGACTCTTCAATCGCAACTCCTTATAAACATTGTCTTTCAATCCTTCGTTTCCACAAACTACCACGAGTGCCAAAATTTTTCTCTCAGATAGCTCTGTTTTTGAGTAGAACTCTGACACTCTTTGGTAGAAAAAATCTTATTTTCTTAGCTGGATAACCTTTCCCATTTCCTCGTTTGGATCGTGAAGATCAAAGTCACTCAAGACTCCTTTCGTATCTATTCCAGATAGACGAATGTAGTATTGCATTGTCTTTAGTTCTCGCCATCCTCCCATTTTCATAACCTGTACAGGGGGAGTGCCTTTGCTCAAAAGAATTGTTGCCCAAGTTGCTCTTAAATCATGAAACCTAATTTTTGGGAGATCAAAACTTAGCAGAAACTTTTGAAGCTCCTTTGCTTGATCGCCACGTTTCCATTCAGTAAGTCTTGGTAAGACAAACTGGTTACTCTTTGATCGAAGTTTCAATTCCTTTAAAAGAGATAGTAACTGAGGTGCAATTTCAACATACCTGTCATAACCAGACTTAGTTGATTTGAAGTCTACCTTTGTTTTATCCCAACTTGCATTGACTAAGATCCTTTCGTTTTCAAAATCGACCTTATCCCAAGTCAGTGAATACAACTCACTACTTCTCATACCTGTATAAAGAGCTGTTGCCCAAATTGGATACCACTTGCTTCTGTGTTCACTGGCCTTTCGTAGAAAAAAGACTGACTCACTTTTAGTCAAAACCTCTTTCGCATTTCTTGGAGCTTTGAAATTCATCTTAGGCGTTGGGTTTCTGATGATGTATCCTTTCTCTAGGGCATACTCGAAAAGTCCTTTGAGATATTTATGGATGTTTTTTTGCTGATGGACGGAGCGAGATCCAACTCTCTCTTTTATCAGTTTTCTAAATTCATCACCACTAATGTGATCTAGCCTGACATCGATCCAACTTTTGGTATGTTTTCGCAAACAAGCACTCATGTTTTTTATAGTGCTACTGGCATAATCACGTTTGGTGATTTCCAAAAGGTATTCTTCAAGACAGATGCCAAAGGTAGGTGTCACTGATTCTTCAATCTTACGCTCAACTTGTAAGACCAGTTCAAGTCTGATCTTTTTGGCCAAGGTGATTGTTTTGATATTTCTCCTTGTGGCCCTAAAGGTCTTCTTGGTTTTTGGGTGTCTCTTAGAGTAAGTTGCTCTATAAAGGTTATCGGGTTGCTTGATGATTCCAGTTTCAATTTTCATGTCCGCCTCCTTTTTTGGGGCCAGACAGTATTGCCTCATCAAGCTCTCTTCTTATAAATCTAATCCGCCTTCCAAGTCTATATCCTTTCAAAACGCCAGAGCTTACAAGATTGTAAATCGTACCTCGACTTACCTTTAAATATCTTGACGCCTCCTCAGCATTCATCCATTCAATAACTTGGGTGCTTGAATTATTCTCATTCATACCCACCTCCCTAAGAAGATAGGTGATAATTCTCGTCCATATTCAGTTTTCAAAGAGCTAAGGGCATCATACTCGCAAAAAAAATCTATCAAAGCAATGTCATTTAGTGTTTGCAAGAATGCAACTCCCTTAGGGGGCTGTAAAGTTGTAAAGCTATTCGGAGATTTCATATTGATTGACTCCTCCTATCTTTGAAACATTTATATGCGGACTGGCTTTGAGGTAGTTTCGCATTGAACTTTTGCTGAAAATGAGCTTAGATGGAGTAGCTTGATAAGCCTTCCAGATTTCATCGAAAACCATTGATTGATTTTGAGATTGTTTTATCAATTCGATAACGGTCTTGGCTACTTGCTTTGCGGGAGGTAGCTGAGTGCCATTATATCTAAACTCCATTCCATCTTTTAAAAGAGAAATTGATTCAAACGATTCTCTGTTACGAAACTGTCCAGATAGGGTGTACTCAGTTTCGTTGACCTTGTGAAGTCTGATTGTTCCATCCAGTACATCACTGATCGCACTTGACCCTCTAATCTTGTGACCGATATGATTTGATCTAGCATCACCTTCAATAGACTTGCCTTCGTGACAGACAAGAATGCATGAGCAACCCAATTGGGTTATTTCTGTTTGCAGGCTGGGGAGGAAGCCTTTGATATCTTTTTGCTTCATTTCATTTCCCGAATATGATCTGTAAAGAGGGTCGATGACGATGAGATTGTAGCCTTTTGCTTTTATTAGATCTCTTAATGCTTGTATTTCGTCATACCTTGAAAAATCAAAAGGTGATTTACATACATCAATCTTGAGCTTACTCATATCTCCATCATCAATGAATGACTCTAGCCTTGCTTGAAGCGCACCAAAACTTACCTCAAGGTCTAGCAATAAAGCTTTAATTTCAAAATTTGGATTGGTCTGAAAATAGCCGAATATCTCCTTTCCTTTGCAAGCATCAATCAGCATCTTAGATGTGACAAGAGACTTTCCTAGTTTTGACTTGGCAACGAATCCTATCATTTCGCTAGTGCTGATGAGTCCGTCAATAATGGGTTTGTTGCCTTTAAATTTTTCGTTCATAAATTCCTCCAGCGGATAAGTTTTTCTGAGACCAGCATCGTCTGGTAATCGAAAAGTCGGTTTTAGGTTGTTTAGCTCATTGGCATTCTTGTGTGTTTTTTCATCCATTGATTCCTCCTTTTTGGATATTTCGAAGAGGAATAAACCGCATAGTTTGTTACAAAGACATTACAATTTGTTACAAAAGAAAGAATTGAGTGCTTATAGGCTAAGAGATTTCGCCGAACTGTTTCAAGATTGCCTTGATTGCATCCCGATAAGTAGATTCCCCTCGATTAGAGTAAGAGTCTTGAAATATCTCCTTATCAAGATTGGCGAGGTTTTCACTGATTGATTGAGATGAGAATTTCCCTCTTTTACCGCATACTAGAGAGTCTCCTTGATTTTCTAAATATCTAAGAAGCATGAAGACAATTTTTCGATCAAAATTATGCTTGTCTGAGATAGATCCATCTATATAAGGAGATCTATAAAACAAGTCTTCAAAAGTGATGCTTTCCTTAGATTTTAGATAGGTCTCTAAATCTGTTTGAAGGGCTTCATTTTTTAACTTGAGATATTGAGCGAGGCACGGTGAAGGAATATCGAAAGGTTCATGATTCGGTTCAATTCTACTAATTTCATAAAAAGGTGCGGGGGCTAACTCGTGGAACCCGACTTCAAGATTATTTGTGTTTGAATCAATAAAGATGGCTACGGTTAATTTTGATGAAAGTATTGCCTCCATTGTACGATATCTTTTTTCACAATATGGAGCGATATCTCCATAATCTCGTGTTCCAGTTGGGTAATAAGGAGATAAATGATTTCTTATGCTATTCCATGTCATGAGCTGTAATAGCACTCTGATTGAGACTCTGTCTAAATCATTTTCAATGATTGTAAAATATAAGGATCACTCAATAACGGAGAGCCAATACTTCGCAAAAAGAGCATTGATCTTCATGTAATATTGCCCCTTAGGTAGCCTCAGATAAGTTGTCTTTGTAGTGTCCAAAGTAGTCGATTCATTTATAAGAGCATACTCAACTGGCTTATTTGTCCTAGCATCATAAACACTTACTTGCATAAGTGGTTGACTTCCGTCTTTCATGTAGTAGTACACGACAGCGGCTGAGGGTTTGCTCAATGTGAACACAATGGTATTTTGCCTTCCTTCGCCCTTAACTCTTATGATTTCTTTGCCCTTAGAAATTACAACTGCCTTATCAAATACTTTCTCCATCATTTCATCGACAGTCTCTTTAGGCTCAGGCTTCACAGGTGATGTCTGAGAACTACTACCAGCCCTTGGTATAGGTGAAGCGCATGAGAATAAGATTGCCAGTGCTAGTGATGCGATTTTCATAAATTCCTCCAAATTGTTATTTGATTCGCTTTATATCGATCTTGTACTTACGGTTATCATCCACAAAGGAAATGGAGCTGATTGTTGATTCCATTTCCCCAGTGAGTAGTTCATCCAGAGTCATTTCAAGGTAATTGGCCAATGCTTTAAGATGCCTGATGTTCTTAAGCGATGGAGTCCGCCCACTTTTGACCCAATCATGTAATAAAGATTTTGGGATTTTCAGCTCTGAGGCGATCAACGCGAGACTTCTCCCTTTCAATCTCTCCTGTAAAATGTTGCTAAATGTAACGCTCACTTCATCCATTATGAGACCCGTCTGTATTTGATGCTAGTGAAATCCGACAGTTCGAACGATGGGTTCGATGGGTCGGATGGTTTTTTTTAAAATCCATAAGAAACTCCTCAAAAAGTCTTTGAAAAGTCTGAGAAATGGGCGAGAAAGTAGGTCAAAAAGGGAGAAAAATTCAAATTTTCTTTGCGACGGAGTGAGTAGATTTTACATTGAAAGTAAAACTCGTCACCGAACTGTGGTAGAAACAAAGAAAACTTTTAACAAAGGATATGATGAATGAAGATTTTTCTTATAGGATTATTGGTTTCCTTTACTACAGCTTTCGGAGGAGTTGAGAGCTTTAACTGTGAGATCAAAGTTGCAGATTGGGATAGAGATATTACAACGGTCGATGAAGTTGTTTTTAATGCTCGAGCTGGGGAAATAACAAAGTCCGAGACTGAAAAGTCTAATGTGACTATCAAGCATTTTGATAACGTTATTAGCAAAGATACAGGAGAAACTGTTGATATCTTAGGTGGCTCGATAATGGTTTACGGAGAGGGAGATAAGTTTTTAGGTTTCTTTAACTTTGAAATGGTAGGAGCTCCAAACTCGAGGATCTTTAAAACTAAAATTGACTCTCATTTTAAGCAAGGAAAGAAAGAAACTCTTTCAAAGTATACAGCAACAGTTCTTTGCGTAGCTGTACATAATCCATAAGAGGTATTTTCCAAGTAACATATAAACAAAAATATAAAAGCCGAGGCATAGCTCCTCGGTTTTTTTCTGTAATTTTGAGCTTCCACAAAACTTCCACAAATTGCCACAGATCCACATGATGTGCCATGATTTCACCTGAAAATGAGAAGAAAGCTAGAGAGGTTAGTACGGTCTAAGCCATTGATTTTACATCGAAAAAAATGTTTTGAATTTAGGGCAGTAAAAGCAACGAAAAATGGAGCGGGTGATGGGGCTCAAACCCACGACCTTCTGCATGGCAAGCAGAACGTACACTTTTTTAAGGTCCTTATAACACCTTGAATTTATGGAGTTTTCTTAATGATTTCAAAAGCTTATGACTCATAGCAGTTTCTGGATTGTTCGGTTTTGTTCGGTATCTTTCGGTTCTTTGTAGACCATGTTTTAGTTAATATCAAATACGTCATTATCATTAATTCCAAGTCTCTTGGGAATTATTTTAGTTTTCATTAAGTATGGATTTAAAAAAGAAGCGAGTTTCGGCCATCTTTGATAGGGGACCTTAGGATATAAGTGATGTTCAAGGTGATAAAGATGATCTTGAGCTAAAATTCTAAAGAATATTCCTCGATATACTCTTGTTTGATAAATTGGAAGCTTCTCATGCGGTAAATGAACAAGATAAGATGTAATTAAGGGGATAATCCAAGACCCTAGATAAACTAGAGCTTGAAATATTAACAATTGCGGAAATTCATTGATTAAAGAAATTCCGATCAATATAAATGTAAAAATTAAAAAAATCTCTATATAGATTCTTTTTACTTCTTTGTTATTTTTCAATGCCCATTTGATAAGCTTGAAATGTAATATTGGTCCCTCAAGCAAGGTTCTAAACAGTGAAAAATATGAAGCTTGCCCCTCTGGATCATTATTAAAATCAGGAAATTTCTTATGATGGTTCAAGTGGACGTGTTTATAAACTGTGCCGCTCCTGAGCATAATTAATTCTATAATCGAAAGAATGTTTCTCGATGTTGTTTCTGAAAATTTTGTATTGCTGTGAACTAACTCATGAGAACTTGAGCCATAAGTAATGAATGATAAGTATACCACTGAAAATAGAGCTAACGGATAGAGTGCATAATGAAAAAAAGTAAAATAGAGAATCACACAACAAACTGGTTTTAAAATTGTAATAATACTTTCCTTCCAAGTCATTTGAGGAAAAATTGATAAAACTTCTTTGGTGGTTGGTAGCAAAATATCCATTTAGTTTATTGTAAAACGAATATTAATAAAAGAAAATTAGAATAATGATACTAAAATGGTTGATACAGATATTTTGGCTTCCTTTTATGAGGTTTAGTTATTGGTTCCCAATAATCCCATTAAATATAAAAGTAGAGGAAATTGTTGATGGTATTGAGTTGTTTAGAATTGATAACTTTGCGACAAAAATTTTATCAAAGTTTGCTGGTAATTATGAGTATGCAACTTTTTATATAATTGATAAATCAGTGATGTTTGATACAGGGTTCGCTTGGAGCGCCAGGTCCTTAAAGAAATATTTCAATGAAAATAAAAATTATTCGATAGAGAAAATAGTTATTTCACATGCTCATGAGGACCACTATGGTAACGCCGTTCTAATGCAAGATTTTTTTCCAGACGCTAAAGTCCTAGCTCATAAAAAAGCGATAAAAGAGATAAAGTACCCAAAGCAAAAATCTTTTTATAGGTATTTCATATTTGGTCCAGATATACCTATAGATGTTGAGATTTTAGAAGATAAAACTATTTCTACAAATCATAGAGATTTGGAAGTTGTCTTTACTCCGGGACATACACCTGGACATATTGTTTTATATGATAAACAAAATAGGGTGTTGTTATCGGGAGATTTGTTTATTTCAGAAGATGTAGATACTCAATTGCATGAAGTAAACGGTATGGATTGGATTAGAAGTTTAGAAGATATTCTTAGACTTGACTTAGATTATATTTTAGATGGACATGGGAAGATTCTAAAATCAAATGAATGTCAAAATTCTTTATGTCGCAAAATGGAGTATTTAAAAGTAATAAATATGAAAGTTGTCAGTGAAATAGAAAAAGGACCTATTTCTGAAAAAGAATTACTAGTTTCAGTATTTAATGATTCTTCACTTGTAAATAAGTATACAATGAGAGAAGGGTGGATGAGTGCGATTACGGGCGGCGATTTTTCAAGATCTCATTTAGTTCGTTCTTTTATAAAATCTTATTTAGATAGATAAAATAAAAGTAACGATAGAGAGAAAAATATAGAACATAGAGTAATAAAAAGAGTTGTTAAGCAAATATGTCCTATCTCAAAGAGAGCTCCTTTAGGCCAATCATTTTTATTATAATAAAAAAAGTCTATGATTAATCGTCCTACCCAGAAAATTAGTATGAAAATTGTTATTATTTTAGTGCTTATACTTTGAAAATCTTCGTGATAGGCAATTAAAAAACATGCAATTGATATAAAAATTATGATCGAGAAAATATATGCACTATAAGTATAAAATATTTTTCTGTTAAAATTCGAAAGTTTTCCTAGATCTTGTTTCCAATTCAGTTTTGATGGAACTTGGATGCTTGCCAAAATAACAAATGAGTTCAAAACACCTCCAATTATAAACAGATATTTGATTAGATCGTTAAGTTGAAGTATCTCGTAAAAGTTGTAAATAGAGTTTGATAGAGAACCCAAGAAAAGATTTACAAAACTTGGTGGAAATAAAAGTGGTAATGGTACCAAGATTACTAAAAGCGTAATCAGTCTTCCTAGTTTAACTTTTCTCTCTAAGATAAAACCTACTCCCTGTATAATAAAATATAAAAAGGGTCTTCCGTAGTCTTGCCCTGATGAAAAAGAAATCCCTATCTCATGGAGTATTCCTGAAATTATAAATATTAGTAACACCATAGTGTTTCCAGATAAGTAATTCTTCATAGGCTCTTGAATGAAAATTTTATTCATTTCAACAAAAGCTTTGTTCCAGCGAAAACTCCAAAAATCTCTTAAAGATTCTGCTTTAAATGGTTGGTTAAACATTTTGTTTGGACTATATCCGCCTAAGATAAGAAAAGATCTAAGAATATCTACAAGTCCCATGTGAATAATGAAGAAAAAAGATAATAGTGAGACATAGTTTAAAAAAGTACTTTCACCTTTGCCTATAAGGCTAGATGCTAGAAAAAATAAAACACCAAATACAAAAGAAATCCAATTTCCTAAAAATCCTTTTGAAGCTTTATTAGTATTTATACTTTTATTATTTGCTCCAAAGCCTTTCGTTGATACTCCAGGCCACATGAATAAATATGTGAGTAAATCTTTTTTGGCTGAAAACTTAGATGGTTTAAAAAATAAAGAGGAAATTTTTATAAGAAAGATTAATCCAACTGAGGCATAAGTTAGCCTATAAATAGGGCTGAAATCTCGAAAGATAAATAATAATGAAAACGAAGTAGCTAAAATACAGAGTGAAATAATTCTCATTATTATATGATGGTCTACAAATTTTAGTTTTGGTAGACCATCTTTATATGAAAATGGTTCTACAAAAATATGTTCGACTTCATGTCTTATATGTTTAAATAGAGAGGCATCTGCATATCGAGCAGACAGTCATTGGCATTTTTATGTTCAGCCAGAAAGAGGTAAGTTATTGAAATTATTGAGTTTTGGAGCGGATGATGGGGCTCAAACCCACGACCTTCTGCATGGCAAGCAGATTCACTCTTTTTTGTAAGCAGTTAAAAATAGGGTGAAAATCTAATAATTTTAATGCCTTAAGTCTAAAAATGACTTCGGGATTTTATGGTATTTTATGGAGGTTTCTGGGTGGCCGTAGGACATATGTAGGACATCTTTTCTTAAATTTTTGATTTAAGTCTGTTTCTTAAGAAAATGATTGAATCTATATTGAATCTAGATATAAAATATATAGTGATATTCGAATGGGATGCTAAAAAAAATAAAG
>JAHDHG010000089.1:0-10427 GCA_020631435.1 Bacteriovoracaceae bacterium
TAAACTCTTCATTAGCTAAAATTTTTATGTTTTTTTTGCTCTGTTCTTGTTTATCAAAGAATGAAGCTCAAAAAACTACTTTGAAAAAAAGTTATATAATAAAAAACGAAGACATTCTTAAAAATTATAAGAATAACTTAAATACAATTAAAAATTCTGTTGATTTTAAGAAAGATATTAAATTTCAACAAAGAGTTGAGAAAGCAGAGAAATTTCATTTCAAAGCAACTCAAGAATTTAGTCATTTAATTGAAAATCAAACCCTAAGAAATAACAGAAGTTATGAACAAGAATTATTAAATTACCAGGTTGTCTGGGATTATATTGTTCGTAACTATCCAATTTAATTAATAACTTACACAAAGGAGTAAAAAATGAAAAATCCTAAAATGATGGATCAAGTAAAAACGATGAGAGATGAGTTAAAAGTAAAAACTCACTTATTTAGATGACAAAAAGCAGTGGGGCGAACTGGAAAGCCAATACGAAAATGCAGTAGCTAAAATTGATAAAGCCAAAACTACTTTTGGAAAAGTGACAGATGATGTTTGGACGGCCAATAAACTAGCATTTGAGAGAATCAAAGATGGTTACGAACAGATAAAAAAAGATTTACACTAATATCAAATTATGTGTAGGGATCAAACCCTACACATCTTCTCTTTAATAAAATTTGTAATATTCTACACAAACTCTAAAACTCATCAAAAATCTTCTCATAACAAAAAATTATATAATCTAATTAAAGGAGATTGTATGAATCAATTTACATTAGAAAGGAGAAACCTAAATTTAAAGCCTCGGATTTTAAGAGAAGTAGGATTTATTCCTGGTAATATATATGGAAAAAAGAAAGAGGGATCTATTCCAGTAAAAATACCTTATCTCGATTTCGCCAATGTTTTAAATCAAACAGGAGAGATATACACTATATCTTTTGAAGGTGAAGAGTTCTTTGGGAAGATCCAAGCTTATCAAAGAGATCCGGTATCAAATAAGATTATTCATTTTTCAATTTGTCCAATATTGAACAAGTCAAAGCCGATAAGTTTAGATATTCCAATTAAACTAATTGGAGAAAGGTCTAACAATCCTCTCACTGGAGTTGTTATTCAAAAAAAGGATAGTATTAGAGTTAGTGGTGAATTAGCTAATTTTCCTGATCTTGTAAATGTTGATGTTTCTAGACTAAAAGTAGGAGATTCAGTCTTGCTATCTGAATTAAAATTAAAAAATATATCAGTTCAAGAGTCAAAACCTGACGAAGTTATTGCCGTTTGTAGACCCTCAGGAGCAATGCTTGAAAACTATTTATTAGAAAATAGTTCTTCTGATTTAGCTCAAAGTGAGACAGTTTAAAATGAATTTTTTTGCAAGTTTAAAATATTATTTCTTACTACTATTAGAGAGAGTAAAAGATCAAAAAATCCTCAAAGATCTCAGAGGAGTGAATTTCTCTGGAGCAGTTCTTGATAACGAAAGTTTTAAGAAATTTGATTTAGAAGAAGTTAACTTGGCAAATTGCTCCTTGATTAATGTTAGTTTTAGAGAGGCAAATTTAGTAAATGCAAACTTAAGGAACACAGACATTTCAGGAGCAATTTTCGATCAAGCTAATTTATCCGGAGCAGATCTTAGAAATAGTCAAGGATGGGAGACGGCAACTTTTAAAGATTGCATTTATAATGAGAATACATTGTCACATTTTGACTTAAACTAATTTAAAAAGGATATAACGTTATGAATTTAAACAACAAAGAAAAAGATATTAACCCTAATATACCTAATCATCCTAAATCTGTACCCGAAATTCCCAAACCCAGCTTTCCACGTCAGATTCCAGTTCCGCCTGATGCTCCAGATCGAACCCCTTTAGAAGTTCCTCCTGGGCACCCTGATGAAATACCAATTAAGGACCCCATCAGGCCTCGTAAAAACCCACCTAAGGCTTGTTTGAAAATATGTGCTTAAAGATTATCTACTAATTTGAAAAAACATCAGTTATGATAATGTTTGGTTAAGTATTAAAAACTATTGCATTTTTAAATTCAAGTGTTTAATTAATTGAATTTTATGGAAGTTGAAAATGAAAAATATAGCATTGATCGCCCATGATAATATGAAAGATGAGTTAGTAAAATTTGTCTCCAGAAATTTAGACTTCTTCAAAAAAAGAGAGATTTATGCGACAGGTACTACAGCAAAGAAACTATCTTTAATTGATGGATTAAATTTAAATGCAGTCGCTTCCGGGCCCAAAGGTGGAGACTTACAAATTGGATCATTGATAGTGGAAGATAAAATAAATTTTTTAATTTTTCTTTGGGATCCTATGTCTCCCCATCCACACGATGTTGATGTAAAAGCTTTATTGCGTATAGCAGTGCTGAAAAACATTTACATGGCCTGCAATATTAACACTGCAAAAGCGATTATCGAGGATTTTTATGATCTCTAATTATTGGGAACAATTACAAAACTTTTCATATTTCAAAGAGATACTAATTACACTTAGTTTAGTGTTTTCTTTCTTTTATCTTAGGAGGTTGTTTTTTAACCAAGTTGAGAAAAACAAAAAAATTACTAAGTTAGAAAAATTCAAGTTAAAAAAAAGAATAAAGCTCTATTCAAATTTAGTTTTTGTTCTACTTTTATTCTTTCTATGGGCAAGTCAGATTCAGACAATTTTTGTTTCTCTTTTTGCTGTCTTTGCCGCTTTAGTCATTGCAACTAAAGAGTTAATAATGTGCATTACAGGAGGTTTATTAGTTAGTCTCAATAAGATTTTTAAAGTAGGAGATAGAATTGAAGTTGATGACAAACGTGGATATGTTATTGAGAAAAAGATAACTTCTACCAAAATCTTAGAAATTGGGCCTGAAAAAAACTCTCAGCAGACAACTGGTCATATTATTTCTATTCCAAATAGTCTTTTTTTAAGTAAATCAGTTAAAAACGAGTCATATTTTCAAGGCTATTCGATTAATTCATTTTTATTTAAGACTACAGAAATTATACAACTTAATGAGTTAGAAAAACACCTTATTGAGAATAGTAACTCTATTTGCAGACCTTACTTAGAAAAAGCAATTTCATATATTAGTAAATTTTGTGAAAAAGAGGGATTTGATATTCCATCTATAGAGCCTAGGGTTAAAATTGTACTAGATGAAAAAAATGAAATTTCACTTCAATTAAAAATGCCTGTTAAAAATTCAGAAATAGCACAAATAGAACAAAGTTTATTAAGAGGATATGTAGACTTTATTAAATCAATTTAAAGCATTCATCTATTTACATCTTAATAAATTCAATTTTGCATTTTTACTAAGTTGGATTTAAATCTCAAGCATAGTAATCAACTTTTATGTAACTAAGAAGAAATTTATAAAACGGTCAATGAAGTACTTCATTCATTTTTTATCAAATATCTTCCTCTAAACGAGCATTGACATCAGTAAATTAACTCCCATCTTTAATTAAGAAAGGAGCTATGATGTATAAATTTGATGAAATAGTATTTGGATCTTTTAATCTTGCTCAGAAAATTGCATTTGATAATAAAAACAATGAAATATATGCTGAGCATTTATTGTTAGGTTTAATTAAAAATAAATCTACTTATTCTTCAAGAAAACTGAAGAAATATAAAAATGAGCTATTAGATAAGATTTCAGTGCTGCCTACTCTTGAAAATGACCTCAACTTGGAAGATCTTAGACCATCTCGAAATCTTACGGAGTGGTTAAGTTTTGCGAATGCCAATTCTATCGAAAATTCAAGAAATGAAATTTTAGAAAAAGATCTTTTAAAGTTTTTACCCAAAATTTTTCCTCAATTAGATATAGATTTTTTAAATTTAAATAATGAGGAAGAGGAAGTTCCTACCTTTTTAATAAACCTAAACGATAGGGCGAGAGAAGGTAAATTAGATCCAGTTATTGGCCGTGGAAAAGAAATTAGAGCTTTAATGGAAATATTGGCCAGGAGATCTAAAAATAATCCTGTACTTGTTGGAGACGCAGGTGTTGGAAAAACAGCAATTGTAGAAGGATTAACTGAAGAGATTATAAATAACAATGTACCAGATATTCTATATGGGAAAACGATCTATTCCTTAGATCTTGGATCTTTAATGTCTGATACGAAGTATAGAGGAGATTTTGAAAAGAAAATAAAAAACTTAAAAGACTTCATGAAAAAACAAAATGGTGAAGCCATTCTTTTTATTGATGAAATACATCAACTTGTAGGAGCCGGTAAAACAGATGGTGCGATGGATGCAGCAAATCTTTTAAAACCCGCTTTAGCTAGAGGTGAGTTGCATACAATAGGAGCAACAACCTTTGATGAATACCAAAAATACATTTTAAATGATGGGGCCTTAGATAGAAGATTTAGACCCGTTAAAGTTTATGAACCTTCCCCTGAAGATTCTATTGAAATACTTTTAGGACTTAAGGAAAAATATGAGATGCATCATGGAATAAGTATTTCAGATGATTCTATTTATTCTGCAGTATATTTGTCGGATCAATACATTAAAGATAAGAACTTACCTGATAAAGCAATTGATTTACTAGATGAAGCATCAGCTTCGTTAAAGTTGTCCGCCGAAACATTGCCTCCAGATTTAGAAGAACTAAAGAGAAAAATTCGCTCAGAAAGAATAAGGTATCAATATTCTGAGGATAAAGAAATTTTAACAGAGCTAGAAATATTAGAGAAAGAGTTTGAGGGCAAGAAAACTGAGTGGGATAAAAGAGTAGAATCGTTGAGAATGCATTCAAACCTAAAGGTTCAAAAAGAGAATTTAAAAAATGACTTAGATAAAGCTGAGAGAGAAGGAGATTATGAAAGAGCAGGGCAGATTAAATATTCATTACTTCCTGAAATAGATGAAAAACTACTTAATCAAGAATCCTTTTTTATATTAAAGAAGCAAGATATAGCTCAAATCATTTCAAGACATACAAAAATCCCAGTAGAGAAAATCTTAAAAGAAAAGCAGGAGTCATTATTAAAACTTGAAGGCAATTTAAAGCAAAGTGTTTTCGGTCAAGATGATGCGATTCAGGAAATCTCTGAAACTTTGTTAACATCTTTAGCAGGTATTTCTGATCCAACGAAGCCATTAGGTTCATTCTTATTACTTGGTCCTACTGGTGTTGGTAAAACCGAAACTGCTAAGCAGTTAGCTTTAGAATTATTTAATTCTGAAGATGCTCTTATTAGAATAGATATGAGTGAATACTCAGAGAAACATTCAGTAAGTAAATTAATTGGAGCACCCTCTGGATATGTGGGGTATGATGAAGGTGGTATCTTAACAGAAGCTGTTAGAAGGAAGCCTTTTTCTATATTACTTTTTGATGAAATTGAAAAAGCGCATTTCGACTTCTCTGATATCTTACTTCAGATTTTAGATGATGGAAGACTCACTGATAATAAGGGGAGGACAATAGATTTCAGGAATACAATAATTTTCCTCACTAGTAATTCTAAGAATCCAGAAGTTGATTTTAAACCTGAAGTATTAGGAAGAATTGATTCCAAAGTTTTTTATGAGTCTTTAGATGAATCGGTTATGGTTGAGCTAGTCGAAAAACAATTAAAAATTTTTAATGATCGAATTAGATCAAAGAAAATTAGTATTAAGTTAAAAGATAACTTTAAAAAATTAATAGCAGAGAGAGGATTTTCTTTAGAGTTTGGAGCAAGACCTTTAAATCAAGCATTCAATCTATATATTACGAGGCCTTTATCAAGATTACTTTTAAAAGGAGAGTTATCTGAAGGTTTATACATTTTAGATTGGGTAAATGATTCATTAGAATCAATAAGGCAGTGATTATTTTAATTTTGAAAGATTATAAAACTTCTTTTAAATTTTTGATCAAAGATACTTGAAGGATTTCTTTGTTAGGATATAATGGTATATTCAATTAATTTTATGATTTTCTTTTGATTTATTGTTATTCCATTAATAAGAATTTTAACTTCTCCTGATGCTTTTATTTTTTCATATGTCAGAGCTAACAACTCTCTTCCCATTTCATCATTATCAATTAAAAATTCATCCTGATTGAATGTATAAATTGAAATCCTTTCTTCCTCCCATGAACAAGGAAGAACTACTCCTTCTATATCTTTTATAATGTCGCTATATTGAGTTTTTCTTTTATATGCAGTTTCCATAAGTCTTTAATGAGCAATATTAATGCCAAGCTCAAATCCAAAAAAACGTACTTAAATTATCAAAAATGAACTTTTAGTTCTAATTTTCAAGGAAAGCGAACTTTTACTTCACTTAATTTTCTTATTATTTGAATTTCATTGACTCTCGGTAAAAGCTCAAATAAGAGCATATTTATAGGTTTCCAAAGTGAAACCCAACTTAAGACTAATAATGTTTCCTTAATATAAAACTGAAAAAAACTAGGTGCATTTATTTTTTCTAATCGAGATGCAAAAAGTATAAAAATAGTCATAATTAGACTAGAAGCAATGAAAACAATTCCGATGCTTTTCAGAAAAGTTCTTAGTTTTAACTTTAAAAGAGTTAGCTTATATTTGAAAAAGTTCCTAATACTTTCAGAGTAATAAATTTTCTGAGATTCAGTAATATTATTATTAAGATATACAATTAAATTTTTAATTTTTCTGTATCCTATTTCTTTTGTATAAGACAAAAGATAATCATAGCACTCATCATCCATATCTTTCGAAAGAAAAGGTGAAGGATCAAAGTCGTCAAATAAATCCTCTACTTTATTAACTTGGATTTCTATACTTTTCATAAGAGCCAAGATTTAGGAGGGAATCTTTCCTAGACTACCTCCTGTTGCAGGTTAGGATTCAGAAGGAGGAGCAGGAGTTTTTTTCATTTTTGCTCTTGTTTTTGTTCCCTTCTTCTTTCCTTTAGGCTTTTGGTTTTCATTTTGTACTTTTTTTGCCATGTAATTCTCCTTTGACAAATTTTTCATAAAACTTAGTAGCAATTTTAATACCTACTACAAGTGAGATTAATTTGAACTGAGCTATCAATATTTTATTGATTTAGAACACATAGTTCTTTTTAAGCTATTTGCTGAGAACAAGAAGTTCCATTTTGAAAGGTCAGATGATCTTCGAAACATTTCTCTAACGCATTAGAATTAAAGCCAGGATGAGATGTTGAGTAAGTCTTGCCTTTAGTTTTAAGAATGATAATTGTCGATAAATCAGTATAAGTAACTATAAGTACACAATTTCTATCACCATAAGCGGCTTTGAGTAATTTAAAGTATGAATTCATTCTTTTAGTAGTCATGCTTTGTATTAAGCAATTATTAGGCCAGTTTAGCATTAGTGACAAAATGTCCAAAATAAATGACAAATTTTCAATTTATACATTTATCATAGACACAATAAATGAAGGGAAAGTTCTCTTTTTAATTCTTAATTTCAATATATTCGAGATGACTTTGGCATGATCCTTGCTTTCTGTTTTATTATCAAAGGAGTGAACTATGAGGATAGATTTTACCAATTTAGATTTTTCTGAAAATGCAAAAAGATTTAAAAGGAAAGATAGAGATAAAAACAAGCTAGCAGTTTCTTTTTGTATGAGTTGTGGAGAAAAAATTAGAAATTCTTATAAACAAAAAAGAGGTAAACAAACTCACATTTGTGGAGAATGTGAAGAGTATCTTTACTATTAAATTTAGGGAGAGTTTATGAAAAAAGAAAAATTTGAAATAGGTAATATTAACCCTTGTGGATGGAATGAAAAAGGCGAAGCCATTAGATATTTTATTGAGCTAGATGATGGAGACATGATTTTGTTAAATAAAAACGCTCATAAATTATATCAGAAATACAAAGGGAAAGAATTAAAATTTAAAATTAAAAGACAGTTAAATTATAAACTGGAAGATTACGTTGAGATTTCTAATGTTAGACCTTCCCGGTCATCAAAAGGAATCGATGATTTTATAGATGATTATCTTTTTGTTGCATGAAGGAGATATTTATGAAAAGAACGTTTTGGGGATATGTTGATCACGATTACATAATTGATGATCAAAAAAATTATATTAGATTTTTCTCTGATGATGGAGACATTTTTTATTTAACTAGGAAATACCAGTTTTTTAAGCTTCTTAGTTACAGGTCAGAAAGAGTTAAAATTATAGGTAACTTAGTGATTCATCACAATATGATGGAAATAGATGTAATTAAAATTAAACGAATTGCTCCATTATTGCCTGCTCTGAATTTTGGCTTCCTTGACTTCCACAAGACCTGTAATAGGGCTTGTTAGTTATAACCGAACTCTTGGTTCTCGTTAAAAAAGAACTAAGAGTTCATTTATTTTCTCAACTCTAAATTTCTCTATTTTTAAAGTTGGCATATAAATTGCTTAGTTCTAGAGCGTAAGTATTTTTTGAAGGAGAATCAGATGAATACTCAAATTTCGAATAAAGATTTAGCTCAGATTTTATTTATGATGGGTAATATGGTCGAAAAGTTTGAAAGAAATGAATTTAAATCAGAAGCTTATAAAAAAGCTTCTAGAGAGATTGAGAAGAATAAGAATTTTGTGTGCTTATTACCAGATCAAAAAAGTATCGATGATGTAAAGTACGTTGGGAAAGTAATTTCTAATGAAATTTATCAATATTGTAAAAGTGGATATTATAAAAGATTCGAAGACTATCTTGATATGCTTTCTGTCAAAGAAATTATCTGCCTTGCTGAAGAAATTGATACCGAGGTAGCAGAGCATTTAGTTGACTCATTGAATCTACAAGATTTTTATGATTTATTAAAAGTATTTGAAAATGGTAGGATTAAAAACTTTATTGACAAGGATTCTCCTCAGTATAGATCTCTTGAGAGTATTTTGAATGTCATACCAAGTTGGTATTCAAGAAAATTAAAAGAAGATACTATCAGCGAAAATCAACTTCACGTTGATGAATCTGTTTTAATTTACCTAGATAGACAATTTAGAAAAAGATATCCGTTTGATGAATCAAATAATAAACCAAAAGAATTCTTTTCTGAATCAGGTAAGTTTTTAGTTAAGTATTCAACTTCAGAATCAGCTTATGATTCTAACAAAGTTGGTGATTGGGTAAACATTCTTTTAAAGAAAGATGATAAAGAAAAATTATGGACTGTAGTGACATCTACCTTCGGAGAAAAGAAAGGTAAAAGAGTTGTATTGGGATTTAAAAAAAATAAGCTAAATAAAGCTTCTTAAGGGGGAAGTATGAATAAAGAAGTTAGAAATGCAAGAATAAAAAGTATTAATGGCCAGATCAAATATTACGAAAATTACATTTCAAAGATTAAGTTTTTTGAAAGCGATTGGATTGATCAATCATTTTATGAAGATGAATTAAGTTCAACTGCTTATGTTTTGAATAATTTAAGAAATCAAAAAAGAGAAATTGAAAGATCTAACGAGAATTCATCTCCTGAGTTTTGTATAGATTGTGGAGAAAGAATTTCGGAGAAAAGAAAGAATGCAAAGCCTTGGGCGGTAATGTGTACAGATTGCTCAAGTGAGTATGAAAGGATTCATCAAGATTTAGCATCTTGATCAGGAGATTGAAATGAAAAAGTTTATAGATAGATTTAGTGAATATGTGATTGTTTTTTTCTTGATTGCGCTCTTTATTTTTCTCTTTATGAGAATTTCGGATAGGAGGGTACATGAAAATGAAGTGTTACTTTCAAAAACAAACTTTGAACAAGCTGAGATTTTTTTTCATGATAAGAACTATGAGAAATCTATGGAATTATTCGAAGAATATCTTCAGGCAGTAGATCATAAAAAAGACAAAGAGAATATTTTCAAATCTATTGATTACTTGGGAAGGATTTACATAAAAGTTTTTAGAAATCCTGAAAAAATTACAACTGTGCTCAAGTCATTTAGTAAAGATGCAGAACTTTCCGAAGATCATGTAGAAACAATTGATGAGTGGGAGAGTGTTGTGAAAAATTGGAGAAAAAATAATAAACTTGCTCGAAACATAATGGATGAAGACCTCCTATTTGAAATTGGTCAAAAATTCTACAATGAAGGCTTAAAGAAACAAGCATTTAGAAGGGATTCTATTTCATCAATGGACTTTAATATCTCTAGTACTTACTTAAAAGATTATATAGAAAGAAATGAAAGAGCTGAACATGTTGCAAATGCTTTGTTTATGATGGGAGATATATCAGGTAGAATGGGCCTAAAGCCAACGTACTTGTCAAATAATTTTTATCTAAAAGAATTAATTCGTGAATACCCTCACTCTGAAATAGCTCTTAAAGGATATAAAATTCTAGAAGATGATATTATCTTCGGATATAGTGGGTCTAAAGGTGAAGATATCCCTTCTTCTATTGCGAAGATGTTAAAAAAATATAAAAAACAAGCTATG
>JAHDHG010000089.1:10444-10713 GCA_020631435.1 Bacteriovoracaceae bacterium
AACTTAGCATCTATAGTAAACAATCCAAACTTAGAAAGTAAGTTTTTATCTATTACCAGGCGAGATCAGAAATACTCTCGCTTATTTAATTTTGGTGATCTCAGAGTATTAGTTTTTAAAAAGTTATTTATAAATAAAGACTCTGTTTCAAGAGAGACAAACTTCTTTTTTTATTTTGATAACTCTTGGTATGAATTTAAAGATGAAAATAATATTCTATCTTTTTCTTTTGAACAGATGATTCAAGGTTTTGAAAGTTATTTCCTTAA
>JAHDHG010000090.1 GCA_020631435.1 Bacteriovoracaceae bacterium
CTTTAACTTTAGAGTGTAAGATTGATAACGGAACTAGCGGCTCAATAGTAGAAAATGAGATCACTTCAGCGAGTATTACTTTAAGTGGTGGCCAGACAGATGCTGATCCAACTAATGATGATAGTGATGCCGAAGTATTTGTTGGAGGAGATAAAGATATCGCAGTAGCTAAAGCTGTTAAGTCTAGTGATCCACATGTAGAAGGTGGAGTGGTTGTTTGGGAGATTACGGTTTCAAATAACGGACCAGCGGATGCGACAAATGTTAAGGTGACAGATTTATGTCCAGCAGGGACAACGTACTCAAGCGATTCAGCAAGTGCGGGAGCTTATGCGAGTGGAACAGGGATCTGGAGTATTCCAGCTCTAGCAAATGGAGCGAGTGAGACCTTAGATCTAACTTGTACTATTAATGTAGGAACAGCGACAGAGACAATCATCAATGAAGTTAAGAACTTAGAAGTTGATGGTGGAGATACAGATGTTACAAATAATACAGCGACAGCACAGATAGTTGTTGATGATGCTGGTGACTTACTTACTGAGAAAACTGCGGATAAAGTAAAAGTTCTTGAAGGAGATATTGTTGAATTTAAGATAGTTGTAACTAATAAAGGTGTTCCTTTAGCAGAAGATACAACTCTAAAAGATCAATGCCCTACAGGAATGACTTATGATTCAAGTACTACTACACAAGGTATTTACTCAGCATCTAGTGGAGATTGGGAGATAGGAGATCTTGTAAATGGAGCTAGTGCGACTTTATTGTTGAGATGTTCTATAGATGCAGGAACTGCTGGATCTGTTATTAAGAACGTAACAACAGCAGCGAGTTCACCAACAGTGGATGATTCAACAACAATTGGTGATGATCTTGAAGAGGAAGTAGGTGTTAGTAACTCTAGTGAAGCTGATATTTCGGTGGAAAAAACTGTCAATGGGACAGATACAATTGTTGCTGAACCAGAAGAAGACATTACATTCTTAGTTCAAGTAACAAATAATGGTCCAGGACAAGCAACTAATCTTGAAATTACAGATCCTTGTCCTGCTAATACCACTTATGTAAGTCATGTAGCATCAACCGGAACAGTAAGTTATGTTTCCACAACGGGCTTGTGGACAATTGGAACTTTAGCTAATGCAGCTACAGTCACTTTAGAGTTAGTCTGTAAGATTGATAAAGGAACTGAAGGTGAAATAATCAAAAATATTATTGATACAGGAGATATTGATTTAGATCAGAACGATCCTGATAATACAAATGATTATGCCGATGCTGAAGCTGTAGTTCCTGAACCAGGAGGAGCTGGGTTCTCAGATGTTAAAGCTTCTAAAGTTGTAGATGATGCGACTCCAGTAGAGGGGCAGGATATTAAATATACTATAACACTTTCAAATGGTGGCCCTGATGATGCTACAAATGTAAGTTTTAAGGATGAGTGTCCTGCTGGTACAAGCTTCGTAAGTGCTACAGGTACTTATACCGCACCAGTTTGGGATATTGGAACCTTGACGAATGGAGCATCTGTAACTTTAGATCTTGTTTGTAAAGTTGATGTGGGATCTGCAGGGTTAAAAATTGAAAATTCTATTTCTATAGAAGACATGTGGATGGATCAATTAGATACCGATGAAACAAATAATATCGATATTGCTGTTATCGAAGTTGAAGCGATTGCTGATTTGGTAACAAAAAAATCGGCAAATGTTAAAGGTGCAAATGAAGGAGAAGTTATAACTTATACTATTGTTGTTACTAATAACGGTGATGCACAGGCTCAAAATGTATTTTTAACAGATGCGTGTCCAACTGGTACAACATACGTTTCTAGTAGTTCTACGCAAGGAACTTATTCTGGGACTACAGGCATTTGGGAAATAAATGATCTAGCAAATGGAGCTAGTGCAACTTTAACTCTTAATTGTATAGTTGATGAGGGTTATGGACCAACAGGAACAGCTAAGGCTTGTACAGCAAAAAATATTGTTAATACAACAACTGCAGCTGCTTCAAAAGTTACTACTGATCCAACTGGTACAGGTGATGTATTAAGCACAACTACTGTGCTTGGATGTAACGCAGATTTAGTAACTGTTAAAACTGTTGATGAGGATGAACCAGAAGTAGGTGGACTAGTTACTTATCAAATAGCGGTGACAAATAACGGTCCTAACTTAGCGACTAATATTAAAGTTACTGATTTATGTCCTACTAATACAACATATGTAAATCATTTTGCATTATTTGGAACTTATAATACGACCACTGGATTATGGGAAGTTCCAAGTTTAGCTTCAGGTGGGGAGATTTATTTATCATTAACTTGTAAGGTTGCTTTAGAAGGTACAGCAGGAACAACAATTACAAATACGACGACAGCTGCAATAAGTGATCAAAGAGATCCAACGAATGTAGGTAATGACTTAGATGTAGATATTGTTCCAGTACCAAGAAGACAATGTGGACACGATCATACTCTTGCAACTAGATATGATGATTATGGTGATGGATTAAGCTTAGAGACCGCTTGGGAAATTCATACACCAGAACAATTAGAGCATCTTGCTTTAAATGTAACGACTGCTGGTGGGCCAACTTGGAACCAGAATAAGTTTTATATCCAGTGTGATGACATTGATATGGCAGGTAAAGCTATGAGACAGATTGGTCTTAATACTAGTTCTAGAATTTTCAATGGTAATTACAACGGTAATAATAAGAAGATTATCAACTGGGCATCAACGACAGGTGGTGTTTTTGGATATGTTGGAAATGCTGAAATCTATGATCTTGAAATGGAAAATGCGGCAGTGAAGACGGCTTTTACTTCTGGAATCCTTGTCAATAGAGTAGAGCAAGCTGCAACTACAATTTGGAATGTTCATACAATTGGTAAGTCATCGATAGAATGTTCTGGATATAATTGTGGTGGTCTTATTGGATATGTTTCACCAAATGGTGAATTAGATATCAAAGATTCTTCTAATATTGCAACTGTTACAACAGCAAATGGTACTTACGCAAGAGCTGGTGGTATTGTTGGAATGGTCTACCTTGGTGGAATGAAAGGTGAAAACTTAGTTAACACTGGAGCGATTTCAGGATCAGGTAATGAAATGGGTGGTATTGTTGGATACTTTAGACCTAGAAAAGCTTCAAGTTTAGAAGAGCTAGACAACGAAGCAAACATCACTTGTACAGATGCTTATTGTGGAGAAATGGGTGGAATCATCGGTTATGGTTATTCTGATGTAGGAGCTGGAACTGTTACAGTTAAAGACTGTGAAACTAAAGGTGATGTCGTTGCCCCAACAGCTGGTAATCAAATCGGTGGAGCTTTCGGATCAATTAGAGGTCAAAGTGCTACTAATATTATGCAAGTTGAAGATTGTATAGTTAAAGCAGCAAATGCTAAAGCTGGTCATAAAGTTCAAGGTGCTTCTGCTATTACTGTTACAAATAGGTATCATGTTGGTGGATTTGTTGGTCAGCTTGGAAGTACTGCTTTAGATAAATCTTCAATTTATAATTCTCAAACTTATTCAACTGTTCTTGGATCTAGAAGAGTAGGTGGTTTTGTTGGTGTACAATTGGGTGATACAACAATCAATGAAGGTCACGCTCATGGAGTTAGTGTTCAAGGTTATCACAGAGTTGGTGGATTTGTTGGATGGGCTTATCAGAGTGCCAGAATTCAAAACTCGACTTTTGATGGTGAAACTGTACTTGGACAATTAACATACGTTGGTGGATTTGCAGGAATTTATGGAAATGGAGCGACTGATACAGTAGAAGCTTTCAATACAGATGCGATTAATGTTACTTCTGTTAAGTCTGTAACTAATGCCTATATCGGAGGATATTCTGGAGCTGCACATTATGCAGATATTAGAGACTCAGAAGTTGACGTTGATTTAATTGAAGCTAAAGGTGGGACTAGAGCAGGTGGATTTAGTGGTCAGATGATTGATACTAATGTTACTGACTCACACACAACTTTTGAAACTCTTGATGCACCTGGAAGCTACACAGGAGGGTTTGTTGGTTATGCGTACAATAATTCAAGAATTGAAAGTTCAACTTCAAATGCTAAATCAGGTACTGCCTTAATTAAATCAAGAAATACTGCAGATTATGTTGCAGGGTTTATCGGATCATTTGGTAATGCTGTAACGAATGAAAATTATGTTAATAATTCAGAAGCGCATGTACCTATTGAAGTTTGTAGATCTTTCTGTGGAGGATTTATTGGTAGAGCGAATGGTAGAAATGATATCTATAGAAACTACACTGATTCAGATATTCTTGCTCACTGGGGTAATTATATTGGTGGGTTTGTTGGATATTCTTATGTAACTGGTGCAATCCAACCATATTACTTGGATAATGAAGCAGCTGGAGATGTTTTAAGAGGTGGAACGACAAATGCACTATATGTCGGTGGATTCGGTGGTTACTTCTGGGGTAAACATGATGTTTTTGACTCTAGGTATACTGGTGAATTAGTAGAAGGATGGAGATATGTTGGTGGTTTCGCTGGGATGTTCTATAACCAGACAGGTCAACAGTCTAGAATTTATAGATCTTGGGTTAGCGCAGATAGAATTCAATGTGAGTATCAGGGTAATAATGGCAATGAAACTTGTGGTGGATTTGTAAGTTATCTCTATAGTTACGGTGGCGGTCGAATTATTCTCAATGGAAACTTTGTTAATGTTAATATTATTGAAGCTTCTAGAAGAATTGGTGGATTTGCAGCAATAGTTACAGGTGCAGCTACAGGTAGAATTGATATTTGGAATTCATTTGTTGGTCACGGTGTAGCTAAGACAAATGGTGGCGCAGGATATTACCATGGTGGTTTTGTTGGGCAGATGGGTGGACCTCAGATGTACTTACAAGATACTTATACTAGAATGGATCTTGATCTTGAAGCAACGACGGTAAACTCTTCTTATGCTGGTGGATATGTTGGGTATTGGTATGGATCAGCCACATCTAGGATTTTAAGATCTTATACTTCTGCTTTCGTGGATGATAATAAGAGATATGCTAGAACAGCTGGATTTATGGGCTATTGGGCAGGTACTGGAACTAAAACTATTCAAAACTCATTTACTGCAAGTGATGATATTTTAGATGGTAGAAGTAGATCAGATTATTTTTCTGGTAGAGCTCCTGCCGGCGGAACGACTTTCCCGAATTCATGGTATTGGTCAGGCGCAACTTGTAATATTCCTCTGTGGTGTGATGGTTCACAAGGTGGTTTAGCCCAAGCAAATATCACAAATTTCTACAACATGGGTGTAGCACCACTTAACTCATTTGGTGCAGCTTGGGCAGCAGATGTAGGAGATTATCCTGATCTTGTCTGTCCAGCAGGTGGTGTACCTGAATATTGTCCAGCTTTCAATGCTGCTCAGTAAGAAAAAACACTATTAGAAAAATTAAGAAAGCCTCTGAGAAATCAGGGGTTTTTTTTATTCAGATAAGATCTCTTCAGTTTTAATTGTAAGATCAATATTTTCACGAGTTAATTTATAAAAGAATTTCTCTTTTCTAAATTCATACTCAGTCCAATTTAAAATATACTGAAAATTATCAAAATCATCTAAAAGATCTTTCATGATCATTCCGACAACATCGAGTATAGAATCTTTTGCTTTGTTAAACTCTCGTTCTGAGTTTCTTTCTTTTTCATTTAAATCTTTAGAGATAAATAGAGAGATAGGAGATGATATTTCAGAAAATGGAACTAAAGAAATTATAATTACAGTTTCATCTAAGTGATGAAAACCAAAAGCTTCAAAAGTATGATCATTTTGAATAGGATGATTTTCAAAATAAGCACCAAATGAGATGGCAGTTTGATCTCTCCATTCTTTAGGATAGTGTATCCCCATTATTTCTTCATATTTTCTAAAAAACATAATAAGATGATTTACACTAAATTTAGTTTATTTTAAAGGATAATTTATGAACTTATATATTTTAAATGGAAAAAGAACTCCTCAAGGATCTTTTTTAGGAAATTTATCTTCTTTATCAGCTCCTGAGCTAGCATCTTTTGCAATAAAAGGATGCCTTAAAGATGTAAAGATTTCAAAGGTTGATCAAGTATATATGGGACAAGTTTTACAAGCAGGTGTGGGACAAGCACCAGCAAGGCAAGCAACATTAAAAGCAGGCCTTCCTGATTCGACTCCTTGTGTGACTGTGAATAAGGTTTGTGGTTCTGGCCTTCAAGCAATTATCGATGCGGGGAGATCAATTCTTACGAATGATAACGAATTAGTTTTAGCAGGTGGAATGGAGTCTATGTCTAATGCTCCTCATGTTCTTCAAGGAATGAGAACAGGTCAAAAACTTGGAAATAAAAATATGATCGATGCCATGGTTCATGATGGTCTTTGGGATCCTTACTCAGATAGACATATGGGAAATTGCGCTGAGGAATGTGTTTCAAAATATGACTTTTCTAGAGAAGCGCTAGATGAGTTTTCGATTAACTCTTTTAAAAGAGCTCAGGCTGCTCAATCAGAAAAGATTTTTGAAAATGAAATTGCGCCCGTAACCTTAAAAACTAGAAAAGGTGAAGTAATAATTTCCGAAGATGAAGGACCAGGTAAAGCAAAATTTGAAAAAATTCCAAGTCTTAGACCCGCTTTTGATAAAGAGGGAAAAATTACTGCTGCGAATGCTTCTACTTTAAATGACGGAGCAGCTTGTGTTTTACTTGGTGGAGAGAAATATAAAGATCAAGCTAAGTTTAAAATTGTTGCTTGGGCCGGACACGCTGGGGATCCTACATGGTTTACTACTGCTCCCGTTCACGCAATGAAAAAAAATTTAGAGAAGGCAAATCTTAAGATTGAAGATATAGATTATTTTGAAATTAATGAAGCGTTCGCTGCAGTTACTATGGCAGCAATGACTGATTTAAATATTCCTCATGAAAAAGTAAATATTTATGGTGGTGGAGTGAGTCTTGGTCATCCTATTGGATGTTCTGGCACAAGATTAGTTGTGACACTAATGAATGTTTTAGAGAAAAATAATGCTAAGAGAGGATTAGCTTCTCTTTGTATTGGTGGTGGGGAAGCACTTTCAATTATTATAGAGAGAATTAAATAACCTATAATTTTTACTGATGTTAAGTTTTTAGTTTGATGCAAAACCTTTTCTGGATTAATAACTTACATTATGAAAAAAATAATTTCTTTAGTAATGTTTTTAACTTCATTTATTGCTTCTGCTCAGTTTATTGAGGTTAAAGAAAAATTTTGTGATGGTAAATCAGTTGAACTTAAAAAGGGTGAGAGATTATTTTTTGATCAGGCTCAGTCAGTTTTTGGAGTTGGTAAAACTGATGACGAGAATTGTAAATCAGTAGAATTTTTTCACGTTGTCTTATCTTCAAAAGTAGGGGATTCAGAAGAAACATATTCTTCAGTTTCTAATCTCGGAAAACGAAATTCATGCGGTGTTAATGAAGAAAAGAATTCTGAGAATTGGCTTGAAGCATTTTATATATCTAGCAGTAAGGTAGTTATTCAAGTAAATGAAGATAATATTCAACATATTGGCTGCACTCAAATTTCATACAATTTATAATCTTTTATTCAAATACTTATTCATAGAATAAATTCTGCCAATTTTTATTGGCAGAATTTTTAATTATATCTAATTACTAAAGTAATTCAGTTATTCATACGATAATAATAGTAATGAAGAAATTATTACTGTTATTTATTATATTTGCATGTACTAAACCGCCGGTTGGGCCAGTAACTACAGGTCCTAGTATAGAGACTCCAGCAATTAAGGTAGAGTTAACGGAACGATGTTCTAACTTTACACCTACTCCAGTAGATATATTATTTGTAGTCGATAATTCAGGTTCTGTTCCATTTATAAAAGCTGATATAGTTTCAGCTGTTAAAAAGATTGCAAGAGCTGCCGGACAGTTTTTTGATTATAGAATTTATGTTGTTCCACTTATTCCAAGAGAAGGTGAAACTCACTTTGTTAGGAGACAATATCAATTAATTCAAAATAAGCCATCAGGAGTTCCTTTAAGTGCGAGTATTATTTCTCCTGAACAAATCTCTATTCCTAGTTTATTAAACAGATCTGCTGAGCATGGATTTGCACGAGTTGTGGATATTATTAAATCTAATTCTAAAATTAGAGAGCCTCTTTTGGATAATATTTTTAGAGACAAGGCCTTTACAATGGCAATTATGCTATCCAATGGAGATGATAATGATTTTTCTTCAGTCGATTCACAAGGTAATGTTTTAGATAATAAATTTGATACTCATCTCACCAATTTTAAAAATTTAAAAAATTCTTTAGAAATGAAACAGTTTAGATTTTTATCGGTTGTTAATCATACAAAATGTGGAAGCACTGTTTTTAATCCAGGGCAAAGATACAAAACTATGTCTAATCAAATTTATGCTTCTCAACAAATTTTAGATTCTAATAATCAATCTATTCCAGATAGTTATGATCTTTGCTCTGCTGACTTTGATAAGATTTTTGATAGTGTTGCTACAACTATTAGTAATTTAAAAAATGGTCATACTTATAAATTTTGGCCACTTGGTGAAAGTGATGATTTTGATCCCTCTAAGCTAATAGTTAAAAAAAGAATTACTGGTGAAGTTTTAATACAAGGAAATTTATCAAGTGGTTATACTGTTCTTCCAAATAAAGAAACAAATTTTGATATTATTGATAGATCTGTTCATGCTAACCTTCAAATAGTCCCTGCCGAGAGATACAATGGTCATTTTATTGAACTTCACGGTTCTGGTAGAGTTACTTATCCTGATTGCTTGGTTGTAAGAAAAGAAGACTTTGATAAGTTTTTTGGTTTTGTCGTTTGGGGAGATGAATTCTCTGAACCTGATCCAGCTACTTTAAAATTATTTATAGATGGTCAGGAGATTAATGAAAACCTTTGGGAATATCAAGGACATCAAGCTTCTGTTAATCTTTTAGTAAAAAGTAAGACAGATTTATCAGCTTTTACTCCAGGTATATTTGAGACAGGTTTTACTATAAAGCTCAAAGAAGGTGCTGTTCATTCAGATGGTGCAAAAATTGAGGTAAGGTATAAAGCTAGAAAAATAGAATAGTTTTTTGCTCTGTTATTTCTAATATTCTCAGCAAATTTTTATTATGCTATGATTAATTTGTAATTAATTAATTCATAGGAAGTTTCTAATGGAAGAGAAGTGGTATTTTGTTCAAGATGGAGAAAGGCGAGGTCCAGTCTCTAAGAACGATATCTTTAAACTCATTCAAGCAGCTAAATTAAACAGAGAGAGTTTTGTGTGGAAGCAAGGAATGGCTGACTGGAGCAAGATTTCATCTCTGCAGGAGTTTAGTCAAAAAGAGGAAGGTCTTGGATCGTTAAAAGAAGAAAAAACTCAACCCTTTTTAAGTGTACCCAATTTACCTTTAGATACTCCTTTAACTTTTGATTTAGTAGATAAAGATTCAAAGTCAATTTATATTAAAACAGGTCTTGATCGTGGACAAAAAGCTCAAGAGTTTGGACCATTTGATCTTGAAATGCTTGTAAAGCTCTATAAAGGAAGAAGAATTAATGGAAAGACATTAGTTTTTTTTCCAGGTTTAGATGTGTGGAGGGTTTTAGGTTCATTTGAAGATTTTGAAAAAGTATTTCATGAGCTACCTCCAGTTATCTCTGCTGAAGAAAAAAGAGCGTGGGAGAGAAAACCATTTACTGCAAGGCTCTTTTTTACAAATGAAGACAAGTTTTTTGAAGGAATTTGTAAAGATATCTCTCTAGGAGGGATGAAAGTACTTATTAATAATTTTAGATGCACTCTTGGGGATGTGATCTCATTGAACGTTCACCCAGAAGATCCAAGCCATCAGTTTATAGCAAAAGCGAAAGTTGTTAGAATCTTAGAAAATGATTCTGGATTTTCCTTAGAATTTGTTGATCTTTCTCAACAAGCGAAAGCTTCTATCGGTGCTTATTTAGCATCTTAAAAGGTACCTATGAAAAAACTAATTCTTCTTATTTTATGTACATTTATCGGTTGTTCTTCTTTATCTGAAAATCAAGTATATGAAACAACATCTTATTTAAATAATGGCGTTTATAATACAACTAAGTGGGAAGAAGATTTTAAATTAGATAGAGTTAGCTGGTACAATAGAATGAGGTTAGAGTTTGATTTATATTTAGGAGAACTTAAGAAAGACTCTAATTTTATGAATTGGTTAAATGAAGCTGATAGATCTAAGGTAATGGCCTGTCCAACAGTTATTCTGGGTATTGGAACTTCTAATTTTTCTAGATCGCTTAATGATTCTGATATGGTATCTATTTTATCTTCACAGGGTTTTAAAAAAATAGCTGCTCCTAGCTTTATCGAGAAATTAAGAAGTCATCCAGATTTTAAAAATCAAAGCATGCATATGTATAATTCATCTTTGTATTGTT
>JAHDHG010000091.1 GCA_020631435.1 Bacteriovoracaceae bacterium
ATTCGATTATAAGAACTACTCTAATAACGAAGATGTGAATTATGATAATAATCTTGATGTCAATTTATATTGTAGGGGCCTAAAAGCAAGTGATGATCCTTTTTCTGAAAATAAAAAATGTGATACTCCTTCATCTGTTTGTCCATATGCATATGTTGAAATTGAAGACAGTACATTAATTCAATCTGGGAGTAATCAAAGAATTCCCCCGACACGTGAATCTTTTGCTTACTTAAATTCAATTTCTCAAGACACTGATGTAGTTAGCCTTGAAAAATGTCTTGTGGATGCAAAAAAAGTTAATGTTAAGAATATGATCTTGGAGCTTGGTAATAAAGCAAGTTTTGCTGGCAAAGAGTATGAATATAAAGGTCCATACACTGCTAAAAGTAGTTCTGCTTGGGAACTAAAAGGAAAAGCAATCTGGGGAAGCTTTGGTGTTTTTGAAAGCGAACTCGCTGGTGGTTCGAATATAGAGTTTGGTTATCAATCTAAGTTATTCCCTTTAAAAGGAAAATTGAGAAATAATAAGAAAAAGCAGTACTTTGGATCTGACAATCCTTTTGATGAAAAAGTTGTAACAACTGCGGTGAATGATAATGGTTTTACTAATTGGGTTGATGGCTGCAACTTGAGAGTTAAAAAAGATTCTAGAGGAAACAATATAGGCTCTTGTAATGTCACAGCTAATATAGAGATCTTTTATCTGGAAGGTGGTAAGGAAATTATTTTATCATCTAATAATCTTCAAGAAATTCCCAATAAGGCAAAACTTCAGATAGTAAACGATTTAGAATTAGATTCAGTTTCGGGGCTAGATGAATGTGATACAAATCAAGGATGTGGAGATGATAATACAAAATGTTGTCATGATAATATCTGTTGGTTAAAAGCTGATCTTGATCATTCATTTTGTGAGCCAGAGAATAATGGCGCCAAAGAAGTAGGAGATAACTGCGGAATTGATCAAGAATGTTTGAGCGGGTGTTGTAAAAACAATGTTTGCTCCGCTCATAATTCAGATAGTGATGACGAAGCTAATAGATGTAGTAAACTTGAAGGTGAGAGTTGTAAAAGTCAAAGTTATTGTGGAATGGCAGAAACAATTCCTCAAAGGAAGCTCATTGGTAATGCCACTACTGGAAGATGTGATGCTCATAGATGTGTAGGTAAAGAAAGAATGACTTGTCTAAACTTAGGTGGAGTAAGTAATGTATGTACATATCCATTTGCTGAAGTCCTAAGACCTTCATCTGATCCAAATGCTTTCGTAAATCATGAAAGTATTGATGGATGGGATGGTAATGAGGAGAGTTGTGGAAATGCTGTTTCACCATTGGATAACGAAAGTTGTATTAGAGAACAATAAACATGAAGACAAAATTAGATCATATAGCCATTGCAGTAAAATCTATAGACGAATCAATTTCATTTTTTGAAAATCTTGGTCTTGAGTTTTCAGATCATAGAGAAGAAGTTCAATCCCAAAAAGTGAAAACAGCATTTTGCAAAATAGATGAGTTTGCAAAAATTGAACTATTAGAAGCAACAAGTGAAGAGAGCACTATCCATAAATTTATAGAGAAAAAAGGTGAAGGGATTCATCATTTATGTTTTAGTGTTGAAAATGTCCTAGAAATGCAGGAATTTCTTTCAGCTAAAGGAATGAAGTTTATATATGAAAAACCTTTTGTTGGAGCCGGAAATTGTTTAGTTAATTTCATACATCCTAAGTCAGCTAAAGGAATATTGATTGAAATTTCGCAGAAGTTAAAGTGAAATAACTTCATGAATCAACAATTACATGTTCCACCATTAACTCAGACAAATAAATTTTTGATTATCATCTCCACAGCTGTTTTTTTAATTGCATCAATTTTAAGTACCTATTCAAACATTTCTTTATTTAATGAACTAGGCTTAAGTTTAGGTGGAATTTTAACTGGAAAGATTTATCAGCTTTTATCTTTTTCTTTTTTACAACACGGACTTTTATCTGTTCTTTTTAATGGTCTAATAATTTGGTTTATTGGTTCAGATCTTGAGTTAAACTGGGGAAAAAGATTTTATAGAAAATATCTGATTCTCAATGTCCTTGTTGTTACAATCGTTTATTTATTATTGTCTGTGGTTTTTAAAAATTCTCTAAATGTACCTTTAGTCGGATTTGAAACTCTTTGTTACGCAGTTTTAGTTGGATATGCTTTAGTTTTTCCTAATAGATACTTAACGTTCATGTTTTTATTTCCTATGAAGGCGATTTATTTTTGTCTTTTATTAATAGCTATGGAGTTTTATGGAACTTTAATGTCTCCATTTTCTGCTAGTGCTTGGGTGCACCTATTCGCAATTGGTTTTTCTTTTTGCTAATGAAAATACCTTAGTCTTAAGGCCAGAGGTGAGAGTATCCGCTCAAAGTTTAAAAAAAGACCCAATTTAAGCATTGTTAAGGATGAAGAGAAGCCAAAGTATTGGCATTAACGCTTTGCGTTTAGCCTAATCCAAAATTCTTCTATAAAACTTTTAAATCTTAGGAGTTTTCAGATGTTATTAAATCAAGCTTTAGCAGAAAAATTAATGGATCAAAGATTAAGAGATAGATTAATCGAAGAGGGAAAAATCACTAAAGAAGAAGTAGATAAATTTCTTGCTAGTCTTCCTGATGATTCAGAAAACTTAGAAGAATCTACTGTTAAGTAATTTAAATAGTCGAATATTTCATTTCAGTAAAAGGAAGATCAAGATCTTCAGCGATTTGTTTATATACTAAATCACCTTTATAAATATTAATCCCTTTTCTAAATGCTATATCATTATCAGCACTTTCATCAACTCCCATGGATGCAATCTTTCTAGCATATTGAAGAGTCGCATTTGTAAGAGCATAGGTTGAAGTTAGAGGAACAGCTCCAGGCATATTGGCAACACAATAATGAACAACACCATCAATTTCAAATGTAGGGTTTTCATGAGTTGTCGGTTTACAAGTTTCTATACATCCACCTTGGTCAACAGCAATATCAACAATAACTGATCCTTTTTGCATTTTTGAAATCATCTCTTTAGTAACTAGCTTGGGAGCTTTCGCACCTGCAACTAGCACCGCCCCTATAACTAAATCTGATTCTATAACAGTTTGTTCTATAGTTTCAGGAGAAGAATAAAGAGTTGATAATCCCATCTGGTAGATATCTTCAAGCTGAGCAAGTCTTCTAGTTGAAATATCAATTGCAGTTACTTTGGCACCAAGGCCTAGCGCCATTTTTATTGCGTTATTTCCAGCAATTCCACATCCAATAACTGTGACTTTAGCTTCTCTAACACCAGCAACACCGGCCATTAAAATTCCCTTACCACCATTATTTGCTTGCAAATAAGCAGCACCTACTTGTGTGGCCATCCTGCCTGCAACTTCTGACATTGGTATTAAAAGAGGCAAAGATCCATCTGTATTTTGAATTGTTTCATAAGCAATACAAGTAGCTCCTGAACCCATTAAACCTTTTGTGAGTTCTCTATCTGCAGCTAAGTGAAGATAAGTATAAAGAGTATGATGAGATTTAAGTAAAGCGATCTCAACAGGTTGAGGTTCTTTTACCTTAATAATTAACTCAGCTTTTTCAAATACTTCTTCAAGCGAAGCAAGCTTTACGCCTCCTGCTTTTTCGTATTCATCATCTGATATTCCAATTCCGACTCCTAGGCCAGTTTGGAAGTAGACTGTATGACCATCTTGGACAAGTTGTTTAACTCCTCCAGGTACAAGTCCAGCTCGGTTTTCATTATTTTTTATTTCTTTAGGCACACCAATATTCATAGAAAAATAGTTTAATTTATCTTCTCTAATATTTCGATTAGAATCTATAAAATTAAGTAAAAATAAAAGGATTTTATGGGAAAGTTATTTAGTTCTATTCTGGTTATTTTTCTTCTGAGTGCTTGTTCAGGATTAGATACAGTGGCTCAAACCGAGGGCGGGCTTCAAGATGGTATTTATCAAATTGATGCTAAGAAGTTTAAGTTAGACAACGGCCTTACATTAATTCTTTCGAAGAATAAAAAGTTACCAGTTTTTTCAATTTATACTTTTTATAAAGTGGGATCTAAGCATGAACCGAAAGGGATGACTGGTTCATCTCATTTTTTAGAACATATGATGTTTAAAGGTGCAAAGAAATTTGCGCAAGGAAGATTTGATAAAGTAATTGAAAGTAATGGTGGGTCTTCAAATGCATACACTAATTATGATGAAACAGTTTATTACGAATCACTCCCTATTAATTCTTTAGAATTAATTCTAGATCTTGAAGCTGATAGAATGCAAAATCTTTTATTAGAGCCCAAAGCTTTTGAAAGTGAAAAACAAGTTGTTCTTGAAGAAAGAAAGATGAGATATGAAAATTCTCCTAGAGGACAGCTTTATATTGGCATGATGTCTAAGATCTTTGAAAAGACTCCTTACGAAGTTCCAGTTATTGGAACGATAAAAGATATTAAAACTGTTTCGAGAGACCAGGTGTTTCAATATTTTAAAGATTACTACGCTCCTAATAACGCAATAATGTTGATTGTTGGGGATATTGATTACTCAAAAACTTTCAAAATGGTGAATAAATACTTTGGACAAATTCCAGCTTCAACTACTGTTGCGAATTTAAAAGCTAAGCAAGAAGTAGGGTTTGATTCAAAATTTAAATCCAATCAGACGGATCATTTTAAAGGGAAATCTGAAAATCCTATGTTCACACTTTCATTTCCAGGAGTGAAGTATGGAACAAGGGAAGGTTATGTAGGAGATATTTTATCTGGAGTTTTAGCAGGATCAAGGTCCTCATTTTTAAATCAAAAATATGTTGAGACTGCATCGCCACTTTTAAATTCAATTAGCGCCTCGAATTATACTTTAGAAAATGCTGGAATCTTTTTTGTTATGGGAGAGTTATCTAGGAAATATAGTTTGGATCAGTTAAAAAACAATTTATTGGCTGACTTTAAAGGCTTTTGTGATTCAGGCATAGATGATAAAAAAATTCAAACTATTAAAAATCAATATCTAATTAAATTTTATGATGAGCTGGGCACAAACGCAGGAGTAGCAAACTATCTTGGAACGATAGAGTCATATTTAGGTGATTTCACGAAATATGTTGATGAAATTAAGATTTATCAATCAATTACAACAGATGAAGTGAAAAAAGCTTGTCATGATTATTTATTATCTAAAAATCATTATTTTATGAGTGTTTGGAAAAATAACTCTAAAAAATTAAATCTTTAAGGTGAGTACTATGAAATATATATTTTTATTTTTATCTTGTTTTGCTTTTTCTAAATCTCAATCAGTAAAAAACTACTCTTGGAATGGAGTTGACGTCGTTTATTTAGAAGATGAGAAGTTTCCAACTTATTCAGTTAATATTTATTTTGCCGATGGTGCTCTTGCTGATGCTGGGAAAGATGGAAAAGTGAGTTCTATGCTTGGACTATTATCAAAAGGAACGAGTAAGTTTGATCAAAAGCAAATAGCGAATCAATTAGATTTTTTTGGAACTAGTATTTCTCATAATATTACTCATGAGTATTCAACAGTAAGTTATGGTGGGTTGGTAAAAGATTCTACAGCTGTGACAAATTTATTTTGTCATATGATGAAAGATGCCAACTATCCTGATAAAGAGTTAGGTGCTTTTAAAAAGAAAGTAGAAAGTAGGTTTAATAATTTAGTTGCAAATCCAAGAGGTCTAGCTGATAGAGTATTTAGAAATTTAAGTTTAAAAGGTTCTCCTTTCGCAAGTTTTGTAAATGGAAAAAAATCATCCATCGCTTCTCTTGATAAGGCCGAGTTAATAGAAGCAAGGAAATACTTTAACAATAAAGTTTATAAGAAAATTTTTATCTCTGGGCCCAAAACTGTTCTTGGAATTAAAAATTCGTTTATTAATGAGTGTGGCTGGAATAATAAAGCAACCTTTAAGAGAACTGAAAATGTTGCAAGTTTAGATAAAAAAGTAAGTCCAAATAAGAAGCCAGTTTTATATTTTGCTAGTTTCCCTGGAGCAAATCAGGCCCAAATTAGAATGGGGGGAGCTCCAGGGATAAATTATTTTAAAAACACTCAATATGATCTGACTAAGCTCATGTCTACAATATTAGGAGGCTCTTTCACTTCCATGTTAATGCAAGAGTTAAGAGTTAAAAAAGGTCTTACTTATGGAGCCTACGCTTACGCTGCTCCTCAGGCAAAATATGCTAGATCAGTTGTCACGACATCTACCAAAAATCAAACTGTCGTAGAAGCTCTTAAGACAATAAAAGATACCATTGGATCTCTCACTTCCAATAAATTTGATCAAACTAGAGTAGAGTCAGTGAAAAAGTTTTTAAAAGGTAAGCACCTTTTAAAATTTGAAAGTAACAGCTCATATATTTCTAATTTAATTCTTTACGATCATATTAAAAAAGATTTAAGTGATCTTTATAATTTTTCTTCTATTGTAGATAAGTTTACCGTTGATCAAGTTGTTTCTCAGGCAAAAGATATTTTTGGTTGGGGTAATCAGATGGCATTTGTTCTAGGTGATTCTTCAGTGCTTTCGAAAATAAAGGCGATGAATGAGTTCGAGATAAAGGAAGTTAATATAAAGGATTACTTATAACTTAAAGTTTAAGTTCCAGTATTGGTTTTTTATTAATTTTATTGTTTTTTGAACAGGAGATATCATTGAGCTTAGCTCTTTGTTTAAGCTGTTTTTAATAAGAGCATAGATTTCTCTTTTGTAAACTTCTTTTGAATCAAGAAAATAATCATAGTCTTGGTTACAAATATATCCTTTTATATGTTTATTACTTTCAACAAAATATAAAGAGACATCACCACATGATAATTTTCCTGAAAGTCTGGTTTCAGAATAATAAAGATTAATTTGATGACCAGTTATTGTTCTTGCTTCTAGCTTATTTTTATTAATAATATATTCGATGGTTTTATCTGAAATCTTACCGCTTATCTTTGATGGGGTAGTAAAAATATTAAAATCTTTATTTTGATATGTACCCTTTAAACTTCCGGCCAATATAGGTAATGAAAAAAAGAAAAATAAAATTGCTCTCATAAACTCATTCTAAATCATTCAAAATTCATGAAAAGTGCGAATCTTTTTCCAAATTTTTCAATTATAGGGAAGAAATGATGATTTTTTTTCTCTTGAGCTAAATTATTTCTGTCTAATGACGATTAGATAATATAGATGAAACACATAGTTATCAGAGAACCAGAAATTGATTTAAACGAGTATATTAAAGAATATGCTACCATTGCAGAGGACCTTTTCGATTATCAATGTAAAATTGGTGATGTTAAGCGTTTAGCAATCACTGAGAAGGTTACCAATGGTTCTGTGATAGTGTTCATTGATTCAGGCGATCATTTATTCGACTTAGAGGCAATTAGAGAAAAATTTCCTTTTCTTAAAATTACTTTAGTCGCTAAAGAAATCTCAGAGGAGCAAGTAAGAAAGCTTCAATATGAAGAAGAGGTTATTGATCTTTTTTTTAAAGCTCCTTTAGATTTTACTCAATATGAGTTTATGGTAACAGCTCTAGTTTCAGAAGAAACAAAGATGTTAACATCTTCTGCTCTTGATCTACCATCAACACCAAGTGATGAGTTAGAAATAGAAAGATCAGGTGAGACTGAAACGGTAGAAATTGAAAAAGAAAATAAAAAAGGTCTTATTTCAAAGATCAAAGATTCAAAAGAGAATTTTGTTCAAAAGCTTGAAGATTTCGTTTCTAAAGATAAAGATGAAAAATTAGATGCTTCAGATATTACAGATGTTTTTAATAAAGAAGATCTTTCCGCAAAGGTAGAGGCTGAAGCCATCACTTCAGATGATCTTTCAAAAGAAATCAAAGAATTAATTCAATATAAAGATGATAAGTTTCTAAAAATTATTAATAGAAATGAAACACTTGAAAATGAAAATAAGGTATTGCAATCAGAGATTGTAAAGCTTGAAGAAAGATTAAGCACTTCAAGATCTAATTTAGAGCAAAAGCAAGTAGACTTTGATCAACTTAAAATTAAAGCATCTATTCAAGAAAAAAGAAATGAATCACAAACAGAGAGTCTTATTGAAAAGATTGATTATCTAAAAGAAAAAGTTAGAATTTTAGATGATAAGAACAAGGATTTAATCGATAAGAATAAAGATTTAAGCAAGAAGAATGTTTTTGATCACAAAAGGGTAAAGCTAAAAGAAGAGGCCCTTAAAGAAAAGATTGAATTAATTAAAGATGATGTTGCTAGTCAAATTCAAAATAGAGAAAGAAGAATTATTAATCTTAAAAGAAAAATCGATTTACTTGAATTTGATTTGAAAGATTCAAATGATAGAGAGAAATCTTATCTAGAAAAGATTTCAGACTTAGAAGAAAAACTTTATAAACTTAAGAAGACAATTGGTGATTCATTAGACGATCTGGAACATAAAGAGCTTGAGCTTCTTAAAAAAGCGAATTAAAAATCATAAAGATTTCAAAAATTTAATTCTCTCCAACGCAGGAGGGTGTGAATGATATACTTTAGAAAATAAAGGATCAGGAGTAAGAGTACTTGCATTCTCTTTGTATAGGTTCACTAAAGCAGTTATTAAATCATTGGCATTAGAATGTTTTGCAGCAAAAGCATCTGCCTCATATTCATGCTTTCTAGACATAATGCTAAAAATTGGAGTTAAGAAAAATGTATATAGTGGTGATACTAAAGTGAATAAAAGTAATGCCATATAAGATGATTTTTGTGAGATAAAATGAGCATTAAAAAAATCAATTGATTTATAACAGTAGCCAATGATGAAAAAACCAACCAAAGAACTAAGTACTGACATAGCTAACATTTTATAGATATGCTTATGCTTAAAATGACCTAGTTCATGTGCTAAAACTGCTTCAACTTGCGGTGGAGTTAAGCTTTTAAGAATAGTATCAAAGAAAACAATTCTTTTACTTTTCCCAAATCCTGTAAAGTATGCGTTTCCATGGGAACTTCTTTTTGAGGCATCCATGACAAATAGCCCGTTTGATTCAAACCCAGTCTTCTTAAGAAGCTTTTCAATAGTCGATTTGAGCTCTACATCAGATAAAGGAGAAAATTTATTAAATAGTGGAGCGATGAAAGTAGGGTAAATTAAGATCATAAGAAATTGAAAACCAACCATGAATGCCCATGCATATACCCACCATAAATCTCCTAGAGAAGTAATTATTTTTAAAAGTACATACAAGAAAGGAATACCGATTATTGCAGATAGAACAAGTTGTTTAATCATATCTCCAAAAAATAATTTAGGAGTCATCTTATTAAAACCAAACTTTTCTTCAATCACAAAAGTAGAATAAAGCTTTTGTGGCAATCCCAATATAAGATTTATAAGAAAGAACATTCCAAATACAAAGAGTCCTCTACTTATTTCAGTTTCCAATAAAGATCTGGCCCAAAAATCTAAATTGTCTAATAAACCAAGAGGAAGCCAAACAAGTAAAGCAACAATTCCTATACCCATAGTTAATCTAGAGAATTTAGATTTTACCGATGTATATTTGGCAGCTTTTTGATGCTCTTCTAAGGAAATATTATTTTTAAAATCTTCTGGGACATTATTAATATGTGAAAGCACATAGTTTTCGTTTCTTTTATTTAAGTAAAACTCAAATATAGATTTTAAAATAAGTAGAATAAAAAATAATGTTGTAAAGATTTGTATAATTCCCATAGTTTTACCTCAGTAGTCATTCTAAACTAAATTTAATAAAATTGCTTCATGCAAATTAGCCAAATTGATGTAGGGAACCTTTTAAAAAACTATACTTATTTAGTGCATGATGAGCAATTTGCTTGGGTGATTGATCCCTATTCTTCAAAACAAGTAGAAGAAGTTTTAGATTCAAAAAACCTTGATCTAAAAATGGTTATTAATACTCATTCTCATTTTGATCATGTGAAGGGAAATAAAGGTCTAGTTAGTAGATTTGGGTGCGAAGTATACGATTATACTTCTAATCAGGAAATTTCTTTGATTGGTGGTTATTCTTTGATTCCTATATTTACTCCAGGGCATACCTTGGATCATGTCTCTTATATTCTAAAAAATTTAGATAGGCAGATTGCTTTTTTTTCTGGTGATCTTTTATTTCAGATGGGAGTAGGTAATATAAAAAATGGTGGGGAGATTAATAGTCTTTTTGAGACGGTTGAAAAAGTTAAGAAGCTAGTAGATCCAAATTGTTTTTTCTATCCAGGTCATAAGTATTTGAGTGCTAATCATTTTTTTAGTGAATCTGTTTTAGGAGAAACAATTGAAATTTCTGATCATCAGTATTTTTCAGAAGAATTAAATAAATCTTTATTTTTAAATACTCATAAAAAAGAGTTGCTAGATAAAATAAACAAGAAACATAATTTAGATCTTAAGA
>JAHDHG010000092.1 GCA_020631435.1 Bacteriovoracaceae bacterium
AAATTGATAAACAACAAGAACAAATTGCTAAGCTTGAAGAAATTTACTCTCATGATCTAAGTGATGAACTTCTGAATAAAATTGAAAAATTAAAAAAGAAAAAAGGTGTTAGAACAAAACATTTAGATACTTGGTGGAAGCACTGGAGGAATAGAGGTGAGTTAATTCAAAATATCGAAAAACTTAAATGCTATATTGCTATATCTCGAGTTACTAAACGCCCAATCTTTCAGTTCGTTTCCAGTGAAATACATCCAGGAGACGCATTAATAGCTTTTACTTTCGAAGATTATTATTCTTTTGGAATTCTTCAATCTTGTTACCATTTGGAATGGTTTAGAGAAAAGTGCTCTACTTTAAAAGGAGATTGGAGATATACAGGAGATACAATCTTTGCAACGTTTCCATGGCCTCAAAGTCCAACAATTATGAATATTAGAGCGGTAAATAAAGCTGTTGTTGAATTACTTGAATTAAGACACAATACTATGAAAAGTAATACTTGGGGATTAAAAGACTTATATCAAACTATGGATACACATGGAAAAAATCCTTTAAAAGATGCTCATTTAAATCTTGATATAGCTGTAAAGGATGCTTACGGCTTTAAAACTGATAATAACTTGGAAGAAATATTGTCTTTAAACAAAGAGATCTCAGAAAGAGAAAATCGTGGACTCGAGGTACAATCGCCGGGAATTCCAAGGTGCGTTAAAGATAAAAACGAATTTATATCTAATTTTTTTGTTGTACCAAATTCTTCATCTAGCTAATTTGAATAATGCTGTGTATAAATATTGTGAATGGAGAGATACCTTATGGAACTCGGGAAAATAGCCAAAATTAACACTGAATTAACTTATGGGTTTGTTGAGATACCAAAGATTGGGAAAGTATTTTTCAATATTGATACTAAGTTTTCCAATGTGAACTTCTCAGATCTCAGAGAAGGAATGAAAGTTACAGTTGATATTACAAATACTGAAAGAGGATTGTTTGCTAGATCACTAACGAACAAAGAAATCAAAGTAAGTATAATTGAAGGAAGAAACCCAGAAGTTTCTATTTAAATAATAAAAATTAAAGTTAAAGGCGGACTTTCATACTCCACTTTTAAGTCTTTAAATCTCCACTGGCTAAAATAAATAACAAAAATTCCGATTAATCTACTGTGAAATATTTAACAAAATCAAAGTTTAAAACGGCCCTAGAATGCCCCACAAAACTATATTATTCTGCTCACCCCGATACTTTTGGAAACAAAAAACTCGATGATCCTTTTTTAGCTGCTCTTGCAAAAGGTGGATTTCAGGTAGGTGAGCTTTCAAAGTGCTATTATCCAGATGGAATTGATATCACGACCCTAGACAAAAAAGAAGCACTTCATAAAACCAATGAAGCTTTAAAAAAAGAAAATGTTGTTATCTTTGAAGCAGCAATAGTCTTTGAAAATCTATTTATCAGAGTAGATATATTAGAAAAAATTGGGAATACTATCAACCTGATTGAGGTGAAATCAAAGTCTTGTGATCCTGACACTTTTGAGGATGAACTGTGGGATTCAAGGTCTCTTAAACGAAATGAAAGAAAATTAAAAACAACTTGGAAGAGTTATCTGTATGATGTTGCTTTCCAAGGATATGTCATGAAAAAGGCCCTGCCAGAGTTTAAAATTAATCACTGGCTTATGTGCGCTGACAAAACAAAAATGGCTTCTGTTGATGGATTAAATCAAAAGTTTAAAATTACAGAGCTTAATGGAAGAACAACAGTTGATATTATTGGGTCAACATCTATCGAGAGTCTTGGAGAAAAAATCCTCACACAGCTTGATTGCAATGAAGTTGTATCAATTATTCACAATGAAGAAGAAATGAGTGAGCGGTTCAATGACTTAGGCTTTGAAGGAGCAATTGAAAAATTCTCAAAGGCTATTCAAAATGACGAAATCATCAGATCAGCTGTAGGCAATAAATGCAAAAACTGTGAATTTAGAGTTAAGGAACCCGAAAAGGAATCAGGTTTTGACGATTGCTTTGTTATTAATTCAGGCTTAAGCGAAGAAGAGCTAAAAGAGCCATTCGCTTTTGATGTTTGGAATTTCAGAGGTGCAGCAAAAGCTATAGAAGATGGCCGAATACTAATCAAAGATCTCGATTTATTTGATATCAAAATTAATCAAAAAGAAGATGGAAGTCTTAGCAACGGAGAGAGACAAGCTCTTCAAATCGAAAAAATTAAAGACAATGATAATTCTCCATATATTGACCTTGACGGCTTAAGTCGGAAATTTTCAGAATTCACCTACCCTCTTCATATGATAGATTTTGAAACATGCATGAGTGCAATTCCTTTTAATAAGGGTAGAAGACCTTATGAGCAAATAGCATTTCAATTCTCTCATCATATTATTTATGAAGATGGTAAAGTAGAACATGCTGGTGAATATATAAATAATACCGTAGGTTTCTTTCCTAATTTTGAGTTTGTAAGGCAACTGAAGAAGTCCCTTGGAGAAAAAGGTGCAATTTTCAGATACTCAAATCATGAAAACACCGTTCTTTGTCAAATTCGAGAGCAACTACTTGAAAGTGATCAAAAAGACAAAGAAGAATTGGTTACATTTATTGAAACTATTACTGCAAAGAAAAAAGGAAAAGATTATCTTTGGTATGGCGAGAGAAATATGATTGATCTCTGTGAGCTTGTAAAAGGCTATTATTACTCTCCCCTAACAAATGGGTCAAATTCGATTAAATATGTGCTTCCTGCAATTCTAAACGAATCAAAATATTTACAAGAGAAGTACTCAAAACCAATCTACACTACAGCAAACTTTAAAAATCACAAGTGGATAAATATTAAAGATAATAAAGTACAAGATCCTTATAAGACTCTTCTGCCAATTTTTAATCAATATGACTATGAAAAGCTTGAACTCGTTTTCAGTGATACTGATATTGCGAATGGTGGAGCTGCTTTAACTGCGTATTCTATGATGCAGTTTTCTCATATGAGTAATCAAGAGAGGCAAAAAATAACTGAGGCTTTACTTCGATATTGTGAGCTTGATACTTTTGCGATGGTGATGATTTATGAGCATTGGTTTGATTTGATTCAGAGTTATAATGCGAATAAGGATGTTGCTTAATAATAAAAATGAATAAAACTAAATTCTTTTACTATTTAGAAAAATACAAAGACAAGAACTTGATTGTAAATTTAATTTATAAAATTAAAGAGTACCGCTACTAGTAGTAATTTTTGCAAAAAAGAAAAAAACACTCCACTACTTCTGCCCTACACATGTGGACTTTAAGATGCCACTCAGGTCTTAATACTTTTGTGAAGCTTTATAGTATCAGTCCCAAACATAAAATTATCTCATAACTAATTTTACAAAATCTGATGTGGGAGGCGTTCCGCTCGAGACTTCTAGCCTTCGTCAGTTGAAACTCGAGTGCCCGTTAACATTTTTGTATACGTATCATTCCTTGATCACGATGGCCCCGGGGCTAGTCGACTCTCGTGCTTTGGGTAGCACTGCTTTATTTCACGGTCCTCAAGAAAATATTATCAAAGCCACAGAGCTTTTGATATTAAGAAATCTGCAAAAAGGAGAAAAATTATATGTTTTAGAGCTATGAATATAGCTTTAAATTTTTATTTTCTAAATTCTACTAGTAGCGGTACCTCTTAACACGATTTAAATAAGGCCTTCTCTCTATTTTCTAAAAATATAAGGAAATGGTGGGATTAATTTCAAGAAGCTTTTTTATACTGTAGTTTTACACTTTGACCGAGAGCACCTAAGACTCTAAACATAACATCCAAAGAAATCCCTTCAGATTTTTTCTTTAAAATATTAGTAATCCTGGCCCTAGAGGTTCCTGCAATTTTTGCTAAATCTGAAATAGTAACATCAGACTTTTCAAAGCAACTTACAATTTTATCATTCACTGAATATCTTATTTCCCACTCTATTGCATCAGCGGGAGTTAAACCCAAAGATTCAGCTAAATCAAAAGCATTCTTATCAAACTTTCTTTTTTTCATTCAAGATCTCCCTTAATCTCTGTTCCCCAATCTCTATTTCTTTTTTGGGAGTTTTCTGAGATTTCTTTTTAAAAGTGTGAAAAATAATGATTTCGTCTTTAATTCTAAGGCAATAAAAGGTTCTATAGATAGAGTCTTTGTCTTTTACTCTGAGCTCAAAACAAGATCTACCTAAAATAGACATTGCTCTTGACTCGGGCAAAGTGAGCAAATCACCTTTTTGCAGCCTAAAGATTAAATAACCAAAATCAGTTTTAACTTGCTTGGAATATTTTCTAATTTCTTTTTTAGCTGTTGAATCCCAAGTTATTTTCTTCACCAAAAGAAGTGTACCATATTCGATACACCTATGCAATAACACAAGAAAAAATGATATACCCTCAAATTAAATAGGTTCGAGATGAAAATACAGATTGAAAAACAGACACTCAAGATGTGCACAAACGTGTGCACAAATTTTCCATAATTCTCCAGAAAATCCCATAGTTTTCCATAGTCTAATTTTAAGAATTCTAATGCTAATCGTTAATTTAAAGACGTTTTAATCAATAATACTAAGTACTTATCAACTCGAAAAAAGTGCAGATAGTCTGCTTGCCATGCAGAAGGTCGTGGGTTTGAGCCCCATCACCCGCTCCACTACTAAAAATCAATAAATTCAATAACTTAGACCTAAAAAATGGCAATTAAATTCACTTTATTTCTACTGAAAAATTGAAATGTGTCCTACGGATGTCCAAGGATCAATACAAGCTCAAAAAAGATTGGAAAAAGTATATCTACGATTTATCTTTTCAGGGATATGTTCTAAGAAATGCAATGCCAGCTTTTAATATTAATCACTTCCTTATGTGCGCTGATAAAAATAAGAAAGCAAGCGTTGATGGATTAAACCAAAAATTCAAAATAGCTGAGCTTAATAATAGATTTGCCGTTGATATTACAGGTGACGTCTCTAAAAAATCTCTAGGTGAAGAAATTTTAACTAAAATTAACTGTAATGAAGCTATCTCTATTATTCATGAAGAGAAAGAAATGGGTGAAAGATTTAATGGACTTGGATTTGTTGGTGCAATTAATAGTTTTTCCAAAGCACTTACAGACGATACCCCGATTCATTCTAATGTTGGTGGGAAATGCAAGAATTGTGAGTTTAGAGCAAGAGAGGATGATAAAGCATCAGGCTTTGATGATTACTTTATAAAAACAGGTCTAAATCAAGAAGAGCTGACTGAATTTTTTGTTTTTGATTTGTGGAATTTCAGAAGTGCTGACAAATCAATTTCAAATGGAAGGATTCTTCTCAGGGATCTCGATCTAACCGATATTAAATTAAACAAAAATGACGACGGGAGTTTATCAAGTGCGGACAGACAAACTCTTCAAATTGAAAAAACTAAAGATAGTGATAAGTCCGTTTATCTTGATATCGATGGATTAAGTAGAAAGTTTTCAGAATTCACCTATCCCCTTCATATGATTGATTTTGAAACTTGCATGACTGCAATTCCCTTCAATAAGAATAGATCTCCCTATGAGCAAATTGCTTTTCAATTTTCTCATCACATTATCTATGAAGATGGGAGGATTGAACATGCTAATGAGTATATCAATAACACAGTGGGATTTTTTCCAAACTTTGAGTTTGTGAGAAAGCTTAAAGATGCTCTTGGTGGAGTTGGCTCAATCTTCATGTATTCCAACCATGAAAACTCAGTTCTTTGTCAGATTAGAGAACAGCTTAATGAAAGCTTTGAAGCTGATAAAGATGAGCTTATTCATTTCATTGAAGATATTACTATTAAAAAAGGGAAATGGTCTGGGAAAAGAAAAATGATTGATCTTTGTGAGCTAGTTAAAGGTTACTACTACTCACCTCTTACTGGTGGATCAAATTCTTTGAAATTTGTTTTGCCTGCAATATTAAAAGAGTCAAAGTTTCTTAAAGAGAAATACTCTAAGCCAATTTACAATTCTAAAAATTTTAAAAATCACACATGGATCAAACTAAAGGATGGAGAAGTACAAGATCCTTATAAAACTCTACCCTCTATTTTTGAAGATTATGATTATGAAAACCTCGAATTAGTTTTTAGTGATTCTGATATCGCTAATGGTGGAGCTGCTTTAACTGCATACTCGATGATGCAGTTTTCTCACATGAGTGATAAGGAAAGATTGAAAATGAGCGAAGCTCTTCTTAGATATTGCGAGCTTGATACTCTTGCTATGGTGATGATTTATGAACATTGGAATCATTTGATTCAGGAATATATCAAGAATAAGGATGTTGCTTAGTTATGGGAAGATCATTAAAAATTTACGTTACAGAAGACTCTCCTAGGTCATTAAAGAAAATCACTCAGTTTAACTGGTCTGGTTACGCCTTCTATGGAACAAGAGAGCAAATAAAGAGTTTATCAAAAAGAGAAGAAGGACAATCATCTGGTGTCTACTTTCTATTTTCTGATTTAAAATCAGAAACCGTTAATATGTATGTTGGTGAATCTGAAAACTTTGTAAACAGACTCCAAAATCACATCCAGAAAGATTGGTGGACACATTTTATCGTTTTTCAATCAGAAGGCTCTTTTCTTAATAAGGCCCATATAAGGTATCTCGAATATGTTTTTTGGGATAAGGCCAATAACTCACCCGAGATCAATCTTCTTAACAGTCAATCTCCCAAGAAACCCAACCTTTCTGAGGATGATATTTCAGACTTGAAAGTTTTTGAAGAGAACATGCTCTTCGTCCTTGAGGCGTTAAGCTTAGGTTTTTTTTCGTCTAACCAAGATATCGCCAGCAGCTCTACAGTTGAAGGGACTTATACCTGCAAAGTTCCAAACTCTGATCAACATGCCACAATGATCAAGTTAGCTGATCGTTATATTTTAAAATCAGGTTCTTGCTTGAAATCTACACCAAGAGAAAGCTTTGAGAAAAGTAAGAATGGATATTTTGAAAGATGGAAAAAAATAATGAATCCTGACTATGTGGAACATACTGACCAAGGATATTCTATCCTTAAAAAAGATTTAGAATTCACATCTTCTTCTGCTGCTGGAGCAATAGTAAGAGCAGCTTCAACAAATGGTCCTTTAAGTTGGATTAATAAAGAAACTGGTTCTACCTTAAAAGATGAACTTGCGAATGACTAAGACAAAAAACTTTTGGTTTATTGTTTCAATCTCTGTATAAAAATAAATTGAATTTCAAACAAGACATTCAAAATTCTTAACAAAGTCCTCAAATCCACATGGAATATGCTTTACTCTCTTATGCTCATTAGCTATTTTTCTCTGTAATATATCAAACCCTGAATCTTGTTCAGTACTTGGATTTACTAAGAATATATTAGCCTCATCCTTTTTGGTCAGTATTTCTCTCCATAAATGCTCAAAATCATGCTCAAAAATTCGAGCACCTATTATAAAAAAATCTGATGCACTTTCTATTGCATTATTGTAAAGCACTCGCTGCCTTTCAATATAATTAAATCCAGAGCTAGTCTTTTTATCTACTTCATATCTACATATAATGGGGTTTTCAGGAAATTCCTCTAAGTTAATTGAAAAACCGCCATGTTTCACATTTGCCACTCCATTATCAACAACTAGAGAAGTTCCATTAGAAACAGAAATCCCACAAACCGTATTCTCTCTAATTATCATTGGAGCATTACCATTCCCAGATAAACCTTCCCCACCAATTGAACTGTTCCCGTGAGGGTAAATCACTTTCTCATAGTTTCGATTAAGGTCTCTTAAGGCCAGTGCCAGTAGACGATCATAGTTCAAACTAACTAGTGTATCCTCATCAGTTAACAAACCAGAAGTTAGAAATGAATTATAAATAGAACAAGGTGTTAGTTGATAATCAAAAAGTAGTTTTGCAATAGATTTTTGATGTTTTTCAAAAAAAGTGAAATCACGTTTATTTTCTTCAAAAATCTTATGATAAAAAACTTCAAAGTCTCCTTTTGCTTTTTTAAATTCTTCATTTAAAGGATTCCACAACTGAGGGTCTTTCTTTTTTAATTCTTTAAATAAGTCTTTTCCAATGGGAGGGTATATATGAGGTTTGCTATTAAAGTAAGCTCCGAGACTCGCTCCTGCTCCAAATATAAACATTTTATTCATTTTTCCCTCCCTTCTAACAGTTTTTGCACTTCAAATTAAGAACAGCAAATCATCGCCTTAAAATCTCTTGAGAATCCTCGTGAGTTCAAAATCTCATCTTTTGAGTAGAGACTCAAAAACACATTCCGACTATCCTGATCTTCACTTCCAAAAATATTAACAACCTCATCCATCGTTCCTTTAAAAGAACGAGCATTATGTATTCCAGTAAAGACAACATTAGGCTTTCTTCTATATTTGTTCCTAAACTCTTGGATTTCATTGTTCTTGTAAGCAGCCAACATATCCTCTTTAAATTTCACAAAAGAAATCTCTTCAAAAGTGTTTAATTGATATTTATCCTTAATCTCGCTAATTGATTCATCCATTTTGCGATGGATAAAGGCATTACCTCTTTTGCTAGATAACGAATTCTCAATCTCACCTCTTTTTGCAAAAGCCTGAGTTCCTAAAAAAGGTAAAAAACCAATACTTTTAATGAACCTTCTCCTCTCCATGAATCCTCCCTATAAAATTAAAATCTGAGTTATGGATTATTCATGGTGAGTACATATTTGAAAATGATATTCCATGATTGTAAGAAGTTTTAACGTCAAAAAAACTAGGCTTAGAGTTTATTCTATTTATTAAACATGCCATCTAATACAACTGAAATTTCCCCTTGCATTTAGCCTAAATATTAATGAGCTAATTAAGGTTCAAGGTAGCTTTAATATTCTTTTAGGTAAAAACCCACGAGCTGTTTAATTTCAGCTCATGGGCACAAATTAAAAATTAGGCTTTACTCTAAACCTTACATTTCCCATCGGCACAAGATCTCTTCTCACCTTTGCAACTCCCGCATTTATTCTCACAACAAGACTTGTCTGCCTTGCACTGACCACTAGAACAAACTGAAGTTTTTGAACTACAGCAAGACTTATTTAAGCTTGAGCATGAAAAAGCTAGAAGGAAAGATCCCATTAATAATGTATATTTAAATAATTTCATATTTTCTCCAAATTAATTTTTTCTAAAACAGTAAATAATTGAAAATTAACTTAAGAGAATTGGAGGTCTTAATAATTCATCGTTGTAAGGATGAGTTTTCTCTGATGGTTGAAGAAAAACAATATCAATGTAATCCAAAGCGATAAAAACAATGTAATTGGATAAAACATAAAATGAGCTACAACAAGAGCAGCAGTTTTTCTGACAATCATGCTCTTGATTTTCTTCATTTTCTTTCTCGTGCTCTGAGCTGTGGTGATTATGACAATCCATTGATTCTTGTTTTGTCTCTATATTCTCTTTCACTGAACAACACACTGAAGCCTCAACAGGTCCCAAGACAAAAAGAGTTACAATGAAAAGAGTAAAGTACTTCATTCACATATCATTCTATCAGATTATACAAAAAACTCCACAAAGCATCAGATAAAAAAAGACCTTAAAGTCAGCTAATTGTTAATTAAAGGATCTTTGGGCCATCAATACTGTGTTTTTATTTTTTTACTATGTAGGTTCGTTCAACTTTCTCATATTTAACAGGGATTCTCATCTCACTAAATAATCTTTTCGGCTTCAGTCTTTTCTTATGCAGACCACTTCATCGAAATCTTCTTGTTGTTCTTAACACAATCAAGAAGATACATATCTATTAATCGCTGATATGGAATACCTACCTCCTCACTCATAGATTTAAAGTAATCAATTACCTGATGACTTAAATTTATTCCTACACTTTTTTTCACTAAACCTTTATAAGGATTAGGAATTTCTTTCATTTTCTTAAGATCATATTCCTTCTTCATAATCAATCCTCTCTCTTTTAGTAGTTTTTCTAGCTGAGATAATTCGAATGACTGACTCATCCTCACGAAAACAATGAACAACTATTAAGAGCCTAGAAACTGATCTGCCTATAATTATAAAGCGATCCTCTTCTGCTGAGTGTTCTTCATCAAAAAACACTCGAGCAAAATCATCTTCAAATACCTGCTCAGCCTCTTCAAACCAAACACCATGTTTTTGGTTATTCTCTTTGTTTTTTTTAGCATCCCATTCGAATATCATTATCTATATTATATCTAG
>JAHDHG010000093.1 GCA_020631435.1 Bacteriovoracaceae bacterium
AAAATTTAAAAGTACTGGGATATAAAAAACTCATCATCAAACAAGCAAATTTATTTCCCATCATTGCGTGAGGAAGTAAGGCCCCTTTTTCTGATTCACCTTTTAGTCGAGACCCAATAACAAAATCATAACCTCTCTCAAGCTCACTAAACAACTTTACCAAGTCTTTAGGGTGATCAGAATAATCTCCATCTATAAATCCGACATAAATTTCTTCATCATACTTTGAAAAAACATACTCAAGTCCTTTAAGACAAGCACTTCCATAACCCGCTCTTTTCTCAAACAAATACGTGGCCTTATTCTCAAGAATCTTTTCTTTTGTTGAATCAGTCGAATTGTTATCAATAACGACAATTTCATCAAACTTAAGTTCATTTAATTCCTTTAAAACAAAAGGCAAACTCTCTTCTTCATTAAATGCTGGAATCAGTACAACTTTTTTCACTTAAACCTTTAAAAGATGATTCAATAAATCATTCTCTAAACCTTTAGGAGGATGCAACTTATAAAAATTTTCAAGTTTTTTAATATCTTCAAACGTATCTATATCAAATGATAAAGGATGCTCAAATATCTCATCGCAAATAGTTGCACTCAAATTCTTAGCAGTATAAGAGGTAGAATATTGAATTTTGGTAAAATTATTGAGTTCATAGGACTTAGGAAATTCAAAATAATAAAAGCCTCCATCATGAGTATTTCCAATTTGAAACTCTTGATCATTCTTGAAAATATCTGCATTTAAATGTGGAGTATCCATTCCTAGGAGAGCACATTTTTTAAAATCTATCATCTCTACGCTATTTTTAATGATTTCTCCTAAGTTTTCGCCTCTTTGAAGGTGAAAATTTAAATCTTTATATCTTGGATGTATCTTTTTAGTATTCGATCTTAAAGACCATATTGTTTCAAAACCTTGTACTTTTTCTTTTAAAATTTCAAAACAGTATTCATTAAATATATCAACCCATTTAGAATCTAATTTCTTTCTCAATCTAGTCTTTGAGCTTAAGTCATCAAAGTATTTGGTAAAGATGATAATTTTCTTATTCATATTTAGAATTTAAATCCATTTTTTTTTCATAATCTTTGTTTAAATCTTCATGAAAGACTCCAAAAGAATATTTTAGTTTCAATTTGGCATTTAATAGTGCTTGTTTCCAAAAGCCATTTTTATTGAATCTAATGGCAGAAGTCGTTGATTTTGAATCTAGCCTTTTCCATTTACTTAATTTTCTAAGTTTAATACAAATGGCGGTATCTTCAAAAATATCTATCTCCGGAACAAGTCCAATTTCTTCTAGAAGTTTTTTTTCAGAATAAATGCAATGATCAAGATAATAAATCCCTCTTAAATCACCTCTAATATAATTAGAATAAAAAGAAGTGAACTTAAGGCTGAATTTCATCAAATTCATGAGTGAACGCTCCCCATGCTGAATCAGAGTTCAACAAAGATTGATAAAAGCATAAATCTAAAATGCTTCTTGGATGATGAAGGATAATCATATCTCCAGTTGTTTTAGTTATTCCTAAATTTAATCTCTTGGCCCTAGAATTTGTTTTTAAGAAATAAAGTTGGCAGCATCCATTAAGATCAGTATCTGTTTCATCACTAGTCACCACAATTATTTCAAGATCAAAAGCTTTATAACGATTAATCGCTTCGATAATTAATTTATCTGATTTCAGTGACTTAGCAGGAAAAACAATAGATATCTTTTTCAATTCTTATAAATGTAACAATAAATTAAGTACTTTCGAATACATATTTGAGACATATTTTACTCTATTTAAATATTAAGATATGAGATAGATTAAAATTAAGCGATAATTAGCTTAAGGAGAAAATGATGAGTAAATTACTAATCCTTTTATTAATGACTTTACTTAATATATTCGCTTCAGGTGGAGGCGGTGGTGGTGCAGCAAGTGTATCTGAGGATGATTTATCAGCAGTAATTGAAGAAGCTGAAGAAGCTAAATCAAATGAAGATGATGAAGAAGAATCAAGCTCTAAATCAAATGATTCAGAAGAAGAAATCGAAGAATAGTTTCTTTGAAAGAAGTTCTCAGCTTTTTCTTTTTTTTGACTACGTAATTTCAATAACTTATAAATGTATATTTATTACCAGTCCCAAATTGCACTTATTGGCATAGTGTTTTCTTTTCTGTAAATTTTACTTGTTTAACAATGTGTTTGGAAAACACTCACCAATTTCTATAGGGAGAAATCATGAAATTGCTATCCGTTCTAGTTTGTTTATTTAGCAGCTTAATTTTTGCTTCGACAGACCCCAATGTTTCACAAGGTACACTTACAGCTCCGGTTAAAGCTGAAAAAGAAGATCCTTTAAATGTAAAATTTAAAACTTCTTTTAAAACAAATATGCATGAGGTTTGGGATCGATTCTCTCAAGGGATTGATGTTCCTGATGCTGATGTATTCTTCTTTGATATGTCTATGAATAAAAAGTTTCAACTTGGAACTTTTTCCGGGATGAACTTAACAACTACTCCTAAAGGATCTGTTGGTTTTTTTACTAACCCTGACTATGAAAACGTTGAGGAACTCAAGTCTGCTTCAATATCTAATAAGCTTTCGTTAAGCACACAAAAAGGTAATCTTTCTTATGGACTTGATGTAGATACTGCTTATAACCATGGATTTACTCTTAGAACTAGAGATAGATTTAAAGCTGATGGAAGTATCGGATTAGATGGTGTCGAAGAATCGTATATAAGAGATACTACTCATTTCAGAGTTGGTGGTGCTGCAAATGCAAGTATTTTAATTGATCCTCAATATAAGCTCTCAGGAGAAGTTAAATTAACTAAGTATCTACACGAAGATGTTCACTTCCCTGATTGGGAATGGATTCCGGCTCCTAATTATCCAGACATGGCAACTAAAAAGAATGATCATACGAGATATCAAGCAAAGATTACGAATCAATTTATCGCAAATGATAATGTTTCCTTTGAGATCCCTCTTAAATTTCAAATAAGAGATTATGATGAAATGAATGCTCATACTGCTAATTGGGGTGCAGCTGATGCTTCTCAAACTTCTTTAAGATATATATATAGTGCAGGAATCTCAGGTTCTTTTAAAATGTTTGATACCTTCACTTTTAAATCTGGAATCACTATGGGTAGATATGATGAACAGAGAGTAAGTTATTCTGCTCTAAGAGCAGAAACTATTGAGGTCAATGCCTCTTTATCAACTGCTATAACTGATAATATCTCATTTGATATTGGATATGATTACGAAGGTTATGACTGGCATCAAAGTCCTGAAGCATTTGATGAAAAATATGAATATTACAGTGCTTCAATTGCTATAGATAATATTAATCTTAATAAAAATATCCCTATGAAAGTTACAGCTAGTTACAACTTTGATGAAGGCTCACTTTTCGGAGAATACCAAGCTCATACTGCTAGTCTTAACTTAGACTTTAAACTATAGACTATTTACAAATTAAATCTTTATAGAAAAAATTAAGGACTCCCAATGGGAGTCCTTTTTTATTGGAGAGAAGATGACAGACTTTAAAAAACCAACGGATCAAGAATTAAAAGAAAAACTTACCCCTACTCAATACAAAGTCACTCAAAAGGATGGAACAGAAAAGCCATTTAAAAATGAATATTGGGATAACAATGAAGAAGGAATATATGTCGATATTGTGAGTGGAGAACCTCTGTTTTCATCAAAAGACAAGTATAAATCTGGGACTGGCTGGCCGTCATTTTTTAAACCTTTAAAAGACGATCAACTCATTTTAAAAGAAGATAGATCTTTATTTTTAAGAGTAAGGACTGAAGTGAGATCCAAGGAAGCTGATTCACACCTTGGTCATGTTTTTAATGATGGCCCTGCGCCTACAGGCAAAAGATATTGCATGAATTCTGCAGCGATGAGATTTATTCCAAAAAGTAAATTAAAAGAAGAAGGACTTGAGCAATTTCTCGAGTTATTTGAAGAATGAATACTGAAAAGGCAATCTTAGCATGTGGATGTTTTTGGGGAGTTGAAAAGTTATTTAAAGGCCTTGGTGGAGTTATCAAAACTCAGGTCGGTTACACGGGGGGATTAAACCCTAATCCTACTTATGAATTAGTTTGCTCTCCTGGAAATACTCATTACGAAGCAATAGAAATTGAGTTTGATAATTCAATAATTAATTTTAAAGAAATCCTTAAGTATTTTTTTCAAATTCATGATCCAACTCAAACTGATGGCCAACATAATGATATTGGACATCAATATAAATCAGCTATTTTTGTGATTAATGAAGAGCAAAACTCAATAGCTTCAAAACTCATCGATGATCTTGAAAAAAAGTCTATTTTCAAGAATCCTATAGCTACAAATATCCTAAAATTTGAGACGTTCTATACTGCAGAGCTTCATCATCAAGACTATCTAGCAAAGAATCCTAGAGGGTATATGTGTCATTTTTACACGGATTTGGGCCTTGATGATATATAAATAGGCATTCTCTCCTCTTACATCTCAGATGTAAGATTATATGATTTTTATTTACTCTCTCCTATTATACTTCTTTGCTAGAAGGAATTATGAAAAATATACTTCTTGGTCTGCTTATAAGCTCCTCTGTCCTTGCTCAATTTAACCCTCTTATGAAATATGCAGGAGTAAATTTTGAGAATTTAAAAAAAGATATATTTAATAAAAATTGTTATCAAGCAAGTGAAGCAATTCATTGTCTTCATGCCATTCAAAAAGTTTTATTAGGTCTAAAAAATCCAATGTTAATTTTACCTAATTCGAATCTTCATTTAGATTTTCTTCCATTAGTGGACACTTATACTAATTTCTCCGATCAAATTAGACTTTATCAATTTAATAAAAATGAGATGTATAAAGGATCAATGGCAGAGTATGTAAAAAACGAAAAAATGATTTTTGATCATACAAAAAATATCTGGGCAAAACATTTTGAAAGCTCATCTGAAATTATTAATTTCGAAGTATTTTTTGAAAAAATTATTCAAAATAACCAATTTGAAGAAAATCAGGAAACCTTTATTAGCTATCATGCTTATAATGAATATCTCGTCTCTAAATTCGGAGAAAATACTTATTTAAGTTTAGAAGATATTGATCTTAAATTAATTAATATGATCTACGGTAAAAAGATCGAAGCAGAAGTTGAGAAAGCAAAAAAGGAAGCAAAAGAAAAAGAACAAATTGTATTTTATCCAGGGTTCCAGTTTTCTCATAAGAAGGGTAAATACATCATTAAACATGTTGAGAAAGATACAATTGCTTATTTAAAAGGAATGAGAGTAGATGATGAGGTATACAGTATCAATGGAGTAAAACTTAGAAATCAAGACTTTGAATCTGCAATGAAGCTTATAAAAGAAAAAATCAATTCTAAGGTATCTTTTGTTATTCATAAAAGAAATGGCTTAAGAGTAGAAAAATTTGGAATTAACATTGATTTCGAAGAATATACAGCAAAAACTTTAGAATTTGATTACATAGAAGAAAACAAAACTCTATATTTTCAATTTGATGATTTCCTTGATCAGAGAATACCTATGATCATGATGACTGTTTATAAAACTTACAATGAAATCCTTGGAGTTGACGGTATTATATTAGACTTAAGAAACAATGGAGGAGGAAGTCTCATGATTGCTAATCAAATAGCTGACTTATTTTTGAAAGGAAATAAGAATATTACTTACTCAATGACTATAAATGATAAAGGCGAAATGGAATCTGAAGTTTATAAGTCCCAAATGCCAGAGTTGATGAATGAAAAGCTAATAGTCATGGTTAATAATAATTCTGCGAGTGCATCAGAGTTATTAACACAAGCATTAGTTGATAACTCAAGGGCCTTAAGCATAGGTCAAAGAACATATGGCAAAGGATCAATCCAGGTTCCAGGTAAAGTAAAAACAGTCTTCCCAGAATCAAAACTTGCTTTAATTTCTTTGCGAGAAAATAGCGGTCTATTCTTCGGTCCAAACAAGAAGAGTAATCACTTGCATGGAATTACTCCTCATTTTGTCTTAGATTCAAAAAAAGAAAGCTACACGGCCCTTGATTCGTCTAAAAATCCTATCGCAAGCAGCATGAATGACTCTGTTAAATATAAAGCAAGTACTATGGTTGAAAGGTGCTTTAAAAAGAATAAGAAATTCAGAAAAAAAGGTTTCCAAAGATCTCTAAGTAGGTCTGAAGATTCTGAATATCTTGCAACTCTTGATCTTATGGATTGTATTGCAAGGTAATTAATAGACTCTTCTAAAGCTAATCAATCTTAGCTTTAATCTCTGAAAACTGCTCAGAGTAAATCCCTAAAAACTTCTGATGGAACTCTTTTGGAATAATATGCAAATCCAACCGGTCAGGATGATAAGTTTTTAGAAATTTCTTATATTCATCCTTACTACTTCTAGCTGCTTGGACAACTTTATCTGTTTGCTCTTGATTTAATAGAAGTAACTTTTTCAATGATCCTTCCATAGACTTAAGCTTAGTAATTAAGTCTCTAGAATCTAAAGATTTGATTTGCAGCTTTTGGTTCTCATTTAAATCAAAACCTAAAGAAGCAAAGCGACCATCAAATTTCTCGAAAACCATTTGACTCTCCCCTATAATGAGGAGAAGTAAACAATTCCATAGTCCCATAGAAACGTCGGAAATTTTAAATTTAAATTTATCGGTATCAACAATTAACTCATGAACTATACTCGAAAGAAATTCTGACTTAGATTTATTCGATGACAATTTTTTTGTTAAATTAAAAATATTCTGAAAATCAACTTCAGACTTTAAAAAATTTGAAACATCTTTCACTAGTCTGACTCTTAATGCTTCGTCCCCTCCCCAAGCTAGCTCCTTATTGATCGATTTCATATAAGAGTCTTGTTTGGGAGCTTTTGATTTATTAATAATATTTTCTGTTCTACTTGGTACCCTATCACCTCCAAGGGCCCTTTTCTTATCTTCCACAAGACGATCAAAATCATATTCATTAATCGATTCATTATCATTTTTAGAAAAATAATGTTTTAAAATGATATATAAAATTAAAAATGTAACTAATAAATAAACTAGCGACTTCATTTATTTTTCTTAGCTTCAAACTCTTCTGCGTATTTAGGTAAAGTTTCTAACTTCAAAGGAATTGTTTTAATGGTGCACTTCAGTGGTTCCTCTTCATTGCCCAAAATCTGTAACCTTTCATGAAGGCCAAGAGAAGGAATATCCGAATCTTCGTTAACTACCTTAATTCCTTTCGACTTCAAACAGTTTGTTAGATATTCAGCAACTGTCGATTTTCCTTCAGAAGTTGATCCAAAAATTTTAATTATCATTTTAGACCAATATATTTAGAAAAATCTTCTTTCGTAATCTCTTCGTTTCTAATTGCTCTTTGAACAACCATCATCATCTTCTCAAATAAATCTCGTTCTTCTGCTCCAATAAGACTTGGATCAAGATGTCTAAACTCATCAAGAGATGTAGAGTGCTTAACTGCTTTTTTTAAATATGTAATGGCTTCTTTTAATTCCTCACTCATTAGCTATTTAAATTCCTTAAAACATAATGAAGAATTCCACCATTTAAATAATACTGCATTTCATTTCCTGTATCTATTCTACTAATTAGTTCTACAGTTTCTCTATTTCCATCAGCTCTGATGATCTCCATCTTATATTTAGCTTTAGGTGTCGTATTATCTTTAATCCCTGATATATTCACAGTTTCTGTTCCATCAAGATTCAATGTTTTTCTAGAAACGCCTTCAGGAAACTGAAGCGGTAGCACTCCCATTCCAATTAAGTTTGATCTATGAATTCTCTCAAAACTCTCCGCAACAACCGCACTCACACCAAGAAGTCTTGTTCCTTTTGCGGCCCAATCTCTAGATGAACCAGTACCATATTCTTTTCCAGCGATAACTACTAGTTGAGTTCCACTTTCAATATATTTCATTGCAGCGTCATAAATAGACATTTGCTCACCAGTCACAACATGCTTAGTGAATCCACCTTCTACTCCATCTAACATTTCATTTTTAATTCTAATGTTTGCGAAAGTTCCTCTCATCATTACTTCATGATTCCCTCTTCTAGAACCATAAGAATTGAAGTTTTTAATATCAATTTGATTAGACTGAAGATACTCACCAGCTGGAGAATCAAATTTAATCGCACCTGCAGGAGAAATATGATCTGTCGTCGTACTATCAGCTAGTAATGCTAAAATCTTCGCTCCTTCAATATCATTTACTTTATCTACTTCTTTAGTCATTCCTGCAAAGAATGGAGGGTTTTGAATATAAGTACTTTGGTTATTCCACTGAAAAAGCTCACCTTTATCTACAGGAATCTCTTGCCAATCTTCAGTACCCTTAAAAACATTTTTGTATCTATTCACAAACATTTCTGTAGAAATAGACTCTCTTAGTACATTGTGAACTTCTTCATTAGTAGGCCAAATATCTTTTAAATAAACTGGCTTCCCTTCAGAGTCTGAGTCAATAGGATCAGAAGTAATATTAATTTTCATCGATCCAGCAATTGCATAAGCCACAACTAATGGAGGCGAAGCAAGATAATTAGCTTTAATGTCTTGAGAGATTCTACCTTCGAAATTTCTATTCCCAGAAAGGACAGAAGTCACGACTAAATCACCCTCATTAATAGCTTTTGAAATATTTTCTTGCAAAGGACCAGAATTTCCAATACAAGTCGTACATCCATACCCGACTAGGTTAAATCCTAAGTTATCTAAGTAAGTTTGAAGTCCAGACTTTTCTAAATAATCTGAGACCACTTGAGATCCTGGAGCCAAAGAAGTTTTAACCCATGGCTTAACTTTTAGACCTAATTCATGAGCTTTCTTAGCAACTAATCCAGCAGCTAACATTACTGAAGGATTAGAAGTGTTTGTACATGAAGTTATCGCAGCAATAGTCACATCCCCTTGGCTTACTTCAAAATTTTCATCTTCAACATCTACACTTTTATCTGAATCAGAAACTTTAAAGTTATTTGAAAGCTCGTTATTAAAAGCAACAGCTGCATTATCTAAATCTATTCTATCTTGAGGTCTTTTAGGCCCAGAAATACTTGGAATAACTTCTGACATATCTAACTCAAGAGTGTCTGTAAAAGATGGTGCAGGAGAATTTTCATCTCTCCATAAACCTTGTTCTTTACAATAACTTTCAACTAATGCTACCTGCTCATCAGATCTTCCAGAAAATCTTAAATAATTTAAAGTTTCATTATCAACTGGGAAAAATCCACACGTTGCACCATATTCAGGAGCCATATTTGCAAGAGTCGCTCTATCTGCAAGACTTAAAGAATCTAAACCATCTCCATAAAATTCTACAAACTTACCAACCACACCTTTAGCTCTAAGCATTTCTACAACTTTAAGAACTAAGTCTGTTGCGGTAGCACCTTCTGGCATTTTACCTGACAACTTAAACCCTACCACTTCAGGAATAAGCATAGTCACTGCTTGCCCAAGCATCGCTGCTTCCGCTTCAATTCCTCCAACTCCCCAACCTAGGATCGCAAGCCCATTAATCATTGTAGTGTGTGAGTCTGTTCCAACTAAAGTATCGCAATAAGCAATGGTTTCATCACCCTCAGCTCTAGAAAAAACTACTCTTCCTAAATTTTCTAAATTTACTTGATGACAAATTCCTGTCCCAGGAGGAACAACATTAAAATTCTCAAAAGAATTTTGTCCCCATTTTAGAAATTCATATCGCTCTTTATTTCTTTCAAACTCAAGTTTCACATTTGCATCAAAAGAATTTTCATTACCAAAATTATCAACAGCAACTGAATGATCAATAACTAAGTCTACTGGAACCTGTGGATTAATCTTCTGAGGATCTCCGCCAAGATTCTTCATCGCATCTCTCATCGCTGCCAAATCAACAACAGCTGGGACTCCCGTAAAATCTTGCATTAGAACTCTTGCAGGATAATAAGCAATTTCAGTATTTGATTTTCTAGTCTCTAACCAATTCGACATTGCCTTAACATCACTCGCTGTAGATGTTTCTCCATCTTCATTTCTTAGCAGGTTTTCTAACAAAACTTTAAGAGTAAAAGGAAGAGATTCAATTTTAGAAAAATCAGAGTTTTCAGCTAACTTTTTTAAGCTATAAAAAGTATAATCTTTTCCGTTAACATTGAATGAGCTTTTAACATTAAAACTATCTATTGATTTGATAGGCACGA
>JAHDHG010000094.1:0-1768 GCA_020631435.1 Bacteriovoracaceae bacterium
CTTTTCAATCATGACATCCAATGCTGTCTCAAAGTTCTTCTTTTCGGGTTTACTCTCTTTGGTCCTCCCCTCCCAGTCTATTTCTATTACTTTATCAATCAGATCAACTTTGTTGCCTCTGAGATGTTTAACATTAGATTAGAAATCATAACCAGGAAAAAAGATCTACTATACGATGATAAAAAATTAATTTCTTCAAGAGCTAGAGGAAATTACGAAGAGGTTAATAGAACAGATCAGGAATTTTTCTTCACTTTTAGAGGAGCTTTCTGGGCGGATGAACTTGGAGATTATTCGTTTGGGCTTAAGTCTAATTGTGTGGAGGTTAAGAGATGAAAATGAAAAATATGCCTAGAATCCTAATTTTCTTACTAATGGGGTCTAATATTATTATGGCCCAAACAAAGGTCATTAAGAAGTATCAGAAAAGACAAAAAGTTGATCTTGGAGATATGGAGATTAAAGGAGAATTAGTTACACCTGGTGATTTTTCAATTCAGGTAGAAAGAAGAAAAAGATTTAGCAAAAGTCTTTACGATAGAGATGAATTTAACTTTGAACTCAGAAATGATGTTCTTAATTTAAGATAAAAGGAGATTTGTAATGGAATCAACAAATCAAGTAGCAGCCACGGCGGCAACAGCAGTAGAAAATACTGAGCAAAGCTTAGGTTTCTTCGGAACGATGAGTAAATTTATGGAAGATGGTGGAATCTTCATGTGGGTCATTTTATTCGCATGGATATTCGCAGTCGTTTATTCAGTATTTAAGTTTTTAAAATTAAAAAGATCGGACATTGATGCTCCATCTTTTATGAGCAAGTTAAAAAAGTTTGTTCTAGATAATCAAGTTGATCACGCAATTCAGTTATGTCAAAACTCCAAAACAGAACTTGGAACAGTGCTAAAAGAAGGACTTAAAAGAACGAATCAATCTAGACAACAAATTCAGGATATTGTTGAGGCATCAATCATTAGTACTAATGCAAAGATTGAAAAAGGTTTAGGATATATTGCATTAATCGCAAACATTTCTACTCTTTTAGGTCTCCTTGGAACAATTTATGGTCTTATTCAGTCATTTGCTGCAGTTGCATCAGCAGATCCAAGTGAGAAGGCAATCCTGTTAGCACAAGGTATTTCTAAAGCGATGAATACAACAGCTTTTGGTCTTATCTCTGCAATTACTCTTTTAGTGATTCATTCTTACTTAACAAGTAAAGCACAAAAAATTGTGACTGACGTTGATGAGTACAGTATGAGATTAATTGATCTTATAGGTACTAGAAAAAATAAGGAATATAGAGAGTCTGCTTAAAGTAAGACTTAATCTTTAGGAGAGCATCATGCTTAGAAAAAAGAAATTAGACCAAATCAAAAAAGTAAATGTGATTCCAATCTTAGATGCGGTCTTTATCTTCATATTTTTCTTACTTATGTCTGCTCAATTTATAGAGCTCTATGAGATACATACCAAAAAACCTTTGATTGAAGAGGTGTCATCTTCAAAGTCTGAAGGTGCTATAAAGAGTAAAAATTTCAGATTAAAAATATATGAAGATAAAATTATTGTCTCTGAAGGTATGAGCGAGAAAAATATTTCTAGCTTTGATTGGACTGATGAATCTCAAATTAAATTAAAAGAATTTTTAATAGGGTTAAAACAAGATAATAAAAATGAAAATTCTATTATCGTAAAGCCTAATCCAAATGTTGATTTCAAAAAAATTATCCAAGTCGTTGATCTCGCACAACAATATGTTGCACTT
>JAHDHG010000094.1:1778-10189 GCA_020631435.1 Bacteriovoracaceae bacterium
AACTAAGAAAGAAAAACTTTTTAGAAATATTGCATTTGAATCAATGGAGTAGAGATGAGAAAAGCTACTTATAATATGTCGATTTATCAAAAAAAGTATAAAGCCGACGCAGTGATGAAAGAGTTTGAAGAAGTTGATATTACTTCCTTGCTTGATATTTTAGTTATCCTCCTAGTCTTCTTACTGAAAAGCTATAGTGCAAGTACGCTTGATGTGAATTTAATTAAGGACTTAAACTTAACTTCTTCCACATCTATGGAGTTAGGGCATTATGGACCAACTGTTCAAATCAATGGAGCAGAAGAAATTTATATCGACAATGAGAAAATCACGACAATTGGATCAACTGATATGGAGAAGATTTTATCTGAAAAGTTAATTATTGCTAGAGATAAAATGAAAAACAAAGAGTCAAAGCATATAAATTTTGTTCTTGATAGTGCTCTTAAATACGAAAAAGTGGATGTTGTGATGAATGTGGCGGCCCAAAATAACTTTGAAGACTTTAAATTCATCGTTAGAGGTGTAAGTAACTAATGAAGATTTTAATTCTAGCTTTATTGTTTTCTTCTTTTTCTTTTGCAGGTCAAAAAGAGAGAAAAATTTTAAAGTTAGTCACATTAGAAATTAGATCAATTGCTAAAATGAAAAATAGAGATCAGCATATGTCTTATAGACTATTTGAGCTTTATTCAGAGAGATTGCAATTATTAAGATCTATAGAAAACGAAAATGTTTTCAAGGGTGTAGTCAAAAAAGAAAATGCTTATACTGAAACGAATAGACTATTCATCCAGACTCAAGAGTTTGGCGAACATTTTATTAAAAAATATAAGAAATCAAGATTCATTCCTGATGTCTATGTAAGATTAGCTTCTAATATCATTTATATTAAAAATAATTTAGAGCAATATGAGCCTAAAATTAAAGATTATTTGAGTAAAGCATTAAAGCTTAGTAGTGATCCAGATTTAAGATATAAAGCACAGGTTACTCTGGCTGAGCTTGATTATAATCTTAATAGATACAAAGAAGCAGTTAAGAACTATGAAGTAGTTGTTAGAAATCATAGAGACCCAGGTCATACTAAACATCTATTAAACTATTCATGGTGTTTATTTAAAGTGAATAGATACTCTGAAGCCGTTGCCAGTGTAAAAAAATCTTTCTTTTTAGCAAAAGAAAAACCAAATTTTTATGATGATACAAGATCTAGAGTCGGCCAGGCAATAAACTATTTTTATACTTATGATAAGAGACCAGAAGCAGCGATTGATTTTCATGGAAAGTATTTTCCTTCAGAGCTTGCTGATAATGCTGTCAAAGTTGTTGAGCTTTCACTTAAGCAAATCTCTGAGACCACTGCTATGTCTGCTGAAGCTAAAGCAAGAAGATACTGTACACAATATAAAAACAATGAATGTCTATTTAGGCTCTCTCAAGTTAAGTTGGATGTATTTAAAGCTAGTAAGCAATATGAAAAACATTTCTTGGCAGCAAAGGATTTAGAAAAAGAGTATAAAGCATTAAAGAAATCTGTCATTGAAGAGTTAGAAAATGAAGTCTCCCTTGCAGTAAATAATATTGGAGAGACAGCATCATTTATGCAAGTTCTTGCTTATAAAGGGCAATACCTTGTCGGAAAAGATAAAAAACGAACTTATGATAGGATAATTGGAAATTATGATATCCTAAAAACATTAAAGCCTGAAATGCATTTTGAATATGCATATCTTCAGGGTGAGTTGTCTTATAAAGAAAAATTTCTTGATAATGCAGCAAAATTTTACAAAGAAAGCTTTGTGAATACTCCTAAGAAAAAAGAAAACAAAGATCAAGCAAAAAAGGTTCTTGAGTCGATGTTGGCAGTAGCTAATGAAAAGTCTTTTAAGAATGATAAGTTTTTTGAATATGCTAATGTTCAATATTTAAAAGTTTTTCCTCGAGAGAAGCAATCTCAGAAAATTTATGAAGCTTTGTTTAATTTTTATTTTAATAAAAAGAAATTTGTAAATGCGGAAAAAATAGTTAAGGCATATCATAAGAAAATCCCTACAAGAGAGTCTACTCAAAGAGAAATGCAAACTACTTTGACTGATTATTATATTAAAAAGAAAGATGTTGATAAAGTAATGACTTTGTTGGGATCTTATCAAAAAGGATACTTAAACTTTTCGAAATCATTTATTGATAAAAATATTGCAATCTTTGGTGGGTTGGTTTTTGAAAAGGCTAAGAAAATTGAAGAATCTGGTGATTCTTCACGCGCCATTGCTGAGTATGAAAAAATTTACTCTAATGAGTTATATCCTAATGAAATCAGGATGAATGCCGCGTTCAATGTTGGAATTAATAGGTTGAAAAAACATGAAGCGGATGCTTCTTATCAGTGGTTAAGTAAGGTGATTAATTCTCCAGATAAATCTAAGATTTCTGAAAAACTTGATGCGATTTTAGCTGCAGCTCAAAAGTATTATTTACTTCAAAAGTTAGATTATTCTAAGAAGTTATATTCTTTTGTCTCAAAAGATTATTGTTTGAAGGCAAAGACTTATAAAGATCATTTCCTTCAAATTCAAGAACTTAATTTGGCTACCAATGATTATGATGCTTATCAAAACCTACAAGAGAAAGCATATAAATGTGACATTAGTAAAAAAGATATCGCATCTTCCAAAAAGTCATATATTGAAAACTTAGTGCTAAATGACAAAGCTGATCCATTAGTAGCGAGGATGAAAAATGATTCCGAGTATTATGATTTTCAAGAAATCGTACTTGATCATATGATCGATAAATATTGGTCTACAGTGAAACCAGCAAATCTTTATCAAAATACAACTCAATACAACAAAGTAGTTGGGTTCTTAGATGGAAATAGATTCGCAACAAAAAATGTTATTGATAAAGTGAGACACATAAAAACTTTCGCAAGTTTTGCAAAAGATGCGATGAAGCAAGAGTATAACTTAACTTACCCAGGTGAGTTTTCGCTTCAAGTATTTGAGCAGAAGTTTACTAACGAAATGACAGTGTTGAACTCAATGAAGGAAAGAGGGATTCAGTTAGCAGATGCTAGTACTGATCCTGATGTTTATTCAGCAATTATTGCCATTGTTCATAAGAATTTTTCTCAATTTAGATCTCAAGTTGAGAACTATAAAATAATTTCAAGCGATCAAGCACTTAAAACTGAAATTAAGAACAACTTAGACCAAATTGCGATGGGATTGAAAAATCAAGAAAATGAATTTTTAAATACATATAAAGACTTAAAAAGGAAAAATGTTCTCAAGAATCATTTTGTGAAGTTATTTAAACCAGATTACGCAAAACAAATTATTGGAACATCAATAGCAGAAAAAGAGCTGATAGATTAATGAAAGCGATAACACTTTTAATTTTATTTTTTAGTTGCTCTAGTACAGAGAAAACTAGTTCAGTGAAAACTGAAGATAAGTATATTTCATCATTTGATGAGTTAATGAAAGAGTGTGAAAGAGGAGCTGCAGTGGCTCTTGATTCATTGAAAAAAGATGAAAAAAGTGCAGAGTATTGGGGGAAAGTTTCTAATTGTTACATTGAAGAAAATAACTTGGCTAAGGCCCAATTGTTTTTGAAACTTGGAGAAGAAATTAATCCTAGTGATTCCAGAGTAATGGAAGCAAGAGGTCGGATTTATTTAAAGCAAAAAAATTTCAAGGATGCTTATGGCGTCTATCAGGAATGTGAAAAGTTTCAAAACTTAAGTAGCTTAAAAAAGCTTGCTCAGTTAGAAAATTACTTTGGGAATTATCAGAAGTCTAACCAGCTATTAGATCAAATTTCTAGAAAGTTAGGTGAGGATGAATTTAAAAAATTCCAGCTGTTAAAAGCAAAAAACTATATCTCTTTAGATGATTTTAAATCATCGCTACGTGTTTATAAGAGATTGGGAAGATATGCTATGAGAAAAGAGGAGAGTCGATACTTGTTCTCTTATTCTTTAGCAAAAAATGGTGACGTCCAGACTGCCAAGAAGATTATTGAGAAAAAAGCACCTGGAATAGAATCAGAGTATAAAGATCTTTACCTGAAGGTGAATGATTATATAAATAAAGAAACTGCCAAATTGAATATTGAGGAGGTTAAACATGGCTCAACCTCAAATTAGTATGATGACTAAATTTGTACTTAAGAATGAACAGGGACGTGAATTCCCGCTTGAAAAGGCACAAACTATTATTGGTTCCGCAGATGGTGTTGATATTTTTGTTGCTGGAGGAGATCAACCATCATTTGATGCAATAATTGTCCAATCTGATGGTAAGTTAACTCTTACTAAAACTAATCCATTAAGTTCAGTTTTGGTTAATGGTCAAGATGTTCTTACTCACGAATTAAAAAGCTCTGATCAAGTTTCGATTAGAAATATCTCGTTTACTCTCTCTCTAAAGGAAGTTCCTAAAGAGCATGTGAAAACAGATTTAAAAAGCACTTCAAAACCTAAAAATATTGATGGACTTACTTATGTTGATGATGATTATTTTGATTTAGATTTTTCAACTACTGAAAAAGTAAATCTTTCCCATTCTCCTAGCTCTGAATTCATAGTTAACGAAAGTGATTATATTGATGCAGAACTTGAAGAACCTGTCGCTCTTTTTGAAGATGGAAAAGAATTTACAAGAAATAAAACCTTAGAAGTTATCTTTTCGACACACGGAAATATTCTAAGTTTTGATTCATTTCCTCTTGATAAGATTAAGTCTCAAAGAAAGTATTTATCTGATGACATAATGTCATTCTTTCCAAATAAGAAGTTTTCTTTAGTCGAGAAAAAAGGAGAATCCTTACTTGTCAATCTCCCTGAAGGTTTTATCTTAAATAGTGATAGCCAAGAATTAGCAGAAGATAAAACATTGATTCTAGTAAATGGTTTTAATCAAATTGCGATCAGGCTTGGAAAAGAACTGGGAGCGATTAAATTTATTCCTAGTTATGTTAGATCATTTCATGAATTTAAAAAGCTTGCAATGACTGCCATGCTTTCATTTTTGCCATTTTTATTTTTATTATTGATTAATACCAAGCAAGTAGAAGAGAAGAAGCAAGAAAAGGTAGTTATCTTTAAAAAGAAGATTGAAAAAAAGAAAGTTGTACTTAAAGAACCAACGGCAACAAAATCTGATGATGTGAAAAACATTGATAGCCCTCAGAAGAAGGTTGCAAAGAAAGTATCTGAGAAAAAATCAGAAATTTCAAAAAAGAGTAACCAAAAGGTTACTCAAACAACAAAGAGAACTACCAGGAAATCTACAAGAAGGGTAGTGAAAAACAATACTCCTTCTCAAACTATTAAAAGCCAAGAAACTAAAGTGTCGAATAAACCTACGACTCCGAAAGTTAGTTTAGCATCAAGCTTCTCAAAGATGATGGGAACAAGCCAGATTAAATCAAAAAGTTTTGCAAAATCTGGAAGTGGTGCTAGTAAAGGAACTTCTAAAAGCTCTGGATTGAATGCGGCGAAGACTGGTAGATATTTAGCTTCAGTTGGAGGCGGAATTGAAGATGGAAAGCTTGGATCATCCTCTCAGTTTGGCTCAGGGAAAGGTCATAAATCAAAAGGTTTAGGTAAAAGTAATTTTACATCTGATTTTACAAAATCTAAAACTATTGTGATGGGATCTTTAGATCCGAAAGTAATTGATAGAATTTTAAGAGAGCATATGCCCCAATTTAGACATTGCTATCAAGGAGAGCTTTCAAAAAACCCAGATGCTAGAGGAAGTGTAAATATGGATTTTACTATTGGTTCTTCGGGAAGAGTGACAGCGACCAATTCGAAATCCAGAGGAAGTGTATCGAGATCTACGGCTGGATGTGTGAATCAGGTATTATCTAGAATTCAATTTCCTAGTCCTAAAGGGGGAGGAATTGTTGATGTGACTAAACCTCTTAATTTTACAGCTTCTAGCGTTAAAATTTAATGTTTAATGAACATGATCTAATAACTTTAAAACATCTAAGTTCTGAAAATGAAATACTTGGGTATATAGAAGGACGAGTTAAATATTATTTAGCTCAAAACCCAGAACTTTTTTTTAACTTCTTGTACCGATTTGATCTTCCTGAAGAAAAAATTTTACCTCTAATTAAATCTAACAATCTAAAAAGTATCTCTGAGTTAATTTGGGCGAGACAAAAAAGAAAAATGGATAATTGGAAATAACAAATTTTTTTGTTATTTTTCTTTTTTCATTTTTTTTAAAAAACTTTTTAGACGAGGTGAAAATGAACTATTGGCTGATGAAAACTGAACCTGACGTTTTCTCCATTGATGATTTATATAACAAGCCTAAAAAAACTGAGCCTTGGGATGGTGTTAGAAATTATCAAGCAAGAAACTTCATGAGAGATGAAATGAAAAAAGGAGATATGGTTTTGTTTTATCATAGTAATGCGAAAGCAGAAACGGGGGTTGCAGGTGTTGCAATCGTTGCAAAGGAGTCCTATCCAGACTTTACCTCTTGGGATAAAAAATCTAAGTACTTCGATCCAAAGTCATCAGAAGATAAGCCTAGATGGTTTATGGTTGATGTGAAGTATAAGAAGAAGTTTAAAAGGATTGTTACCTTATCTGAGATTAAAGAAAACAAAAGATTAAAAGACATGAGATTGATTCAGAAGGGGAATAGATTATCTATTCTGCCAGTTAAGAAATCTGAGTTTGATGAGATCTTGAAGATGAGTGAGAAATAATTAACCTTAGATGCTTTTTTAGTTTCACTTCTGCCTTATAATTTTATTATTTATTTTTTTAAGCCTTACTGGTTTTTGCCGATTAATTATCATGAAATTATTTAAAATGTTTGCCTTTTTTTTAGCAATCTTAAATCTACAGTCTTTATCTCAAAATCATAACTATGAAGAATTGTATTTTGCGACTGATAGTAATGCTGAAAAACTAGAAGTTCTTAAAAAGATTTATATCGCTAATTCTGAAGAGAGGTCAAAGTATAACGGAATTAATAAACCTGGCACTATAGATCTCCCTTATGCCAAAGTTTATGAAAGTGCTATTAAAAGTAATGATTTTAATTTAGCTTCTTTATCGATAAGATGTTTAAGTAATAAGTCGTCTTCTCAGGCGATGAAATTAATGATTTTAGCTATGGGTTCTAGTTTTAATGAAGTTGCTTTAAATGCTCAATATTCCCTCAGGAGAATGATAGAATCATATCATCTGAAAGTGAAAACTAGCAGGGTATGGGATGATTTCTATGGTTATATTCAAATTAGGCATAATGTTGATTTTGAAGTCTTTAATGACCTTACAAAATATTTTAATCATCAAGATAATGAACTTTCTACGAAAGTAAGGGAGATGTTTCAAAGTAAATATGTGTTTATCGAACTTTTCGAATCAATGAATTCTTCTAATGGAAATGCTAACATTAACCAAGGGGGCAAAGGTTTAATTGAATTTTTAGACAAATTTAAATTACTAGGTTCTTCTTTTGAAGAAGTGTTAAAAAAAATTGATGATCTTCGAAAGAACTCACTCTCACCCCAAAAATTTCTTTCTGACATTATTTATTTAAAATATTTTCAAAGTTATTTTTTTGATGATCGTGAGTCTTATGAATTCCTTGCAAGATCAGTTGACCCTTCTTTAAAGGGGCGTAAAGTTTTTCAATTTCTAGAATTGGTGAGTTATCGATCTGATGAATATTTAGAGAAATTATTAACTTATTTCACTTCTCAAACTGGACTAATTAAGCTCGAGGGTGCATTTGATGCAATTGAAAAAAGACAAAAAGAATTAGGTGATGAAGATTTCATTAATAAATTAATTAAATATATTAAATCTCCTTCATACAATGATGATATAAGAATGGGATCACTCATTTATTTGAGTAACCAAGGGATGCTCTCTGAAGAAATAGTTTTTTCAGCGGTAAAAAGTGAGTTGCATCATATATTTGAGAAGGATAAAACTAGAACTTACAGTTGGAGGGAGATCCTTAGGGGCTTTAGAGGACAAAACCCAAGCACAGCATATGATGTAATTTATTTAAAATCTATCTTGAGTGAGTTTAAAGGTTCTTATTCAATTCAAGATCTTTCTTCAATGTTTGATCTTACTGAAGTACAGACTAAACAGTTGAAAACATTAGACGAAAATGGCATAAGAGCTAAAGCTCTTTTGAGTGCTGCAAGTCTTAAAAGAAATTATCAAAAGTGTCTTAAATTCTTTTCTAAGTGAGATTATTTATACTGGCGGAACTAAAATGAAGTCTGCCAACTATTTTTTCCACATTTCACAATAATTAGGCCTCAGCAGAATCAAATCCTGAAAGTTTTTCTAAAGTATTTCAAAGATTTAACCGTTAAAACATTAAGCATTTTAAAAGAGGGATAGTAATGAA
>JAHDHG010000095.1 GCA_020631435.1 Bacteriovoracaceae bacterium
ATTTTTTCGGACATAACTCCAAATGGTATTAGGTAAATCTTCATAGAGATTTAAAAAAAATTTTAGGTGAAAGATGAATAAAAAAGCTATTGTTGTACATTCAGGAGGTATGGACTCTAGTATTTGTTTAAAAATTGCCATTGATAAATTTGGTCAAGACAATGTCTTGGCAATTGGTTTTGATTACTCACAAAGACATAATACCGAAATCATTGCATCTAAGAAAATTTGTAAAGATTGGGGAGTAGATCAAAAAATATTCTCTTTGCCTTTTTTAAATAAAATCACTAATAACTCTCTAGTTAACCATAATCTAAAAATAGAAATGAAGAACCAAGTACCTAACTCTTTAGTAAGTGGAAGAAATGGTTTGATGGCTAGAATAGCAGCAATTCATGCAGATTCACTTAATGCAAATTATATTTTCCTTGGAGTTATTGAAATTGAAGAAGCAAATTCTGGCTATAGGGATTGTAATAGAAAATACTTTGATCATCTTCAAGAGATTTTAAGAATTGATTTTGATAATCAAAAATTTGAAATCATCACACCAATTATAAAAATGACAAAAAAAGAAACAATGATCCTTGCCGATCAATTGGGTGTTCTTGATTACCTATTAGAAAACACAATTACTTGTTATGAAGGCATTAATGGACTGGGATGCAAGGTTTGTCCTGCTTGTAAATTAAGAAATGAAGGGATAGAACAATTTTTAAAAGATAAGAAATAAAAAAGGGAGTCTTTAGACTCCCTTATAAATAAAAATTTTCAAATTTAAATGAGTTGTTTGAATTTATTTTTTTAACTTCTTCTAATTCAGCATCGATTTCTTTTTCAGCGTTTTCTAATTCTTTTTGTAACTCAGTACTTTCAAGTTCATCAACTTCTTTAGCAATTGCATTTGCCTTATTATTAACTTCATCAGTAACTGTATTCGTTGCTGCATCTTTTACTTTCTCAGCAGTATTAGTAACAGCTTCACCTGTTGCTTTTGCAGCAGTTTCAACTGCATTTGTTGTAGCATTTGCAGCATCTTTAGCTACATTTCCTACAGCTGTAGCAGCATTAGAAGTAGTTTCGACAGCTTTATTACCAACAGTTTTAGCAGCATCAACAGTTGCATTCGCTGCATCTTTAGTCATCTCTACAGCACCTGTAGCAACATCTGTAGCAGTCTCACCTACTGCTTTAGCAGCATCTGTAGTAACTTCTACTGCACCTTTAGCAACATCTGTAGCTGTTTCACCAACTGCTTTAGCAGCATCTGTTGCAGTCTCACCTACTGCTTTAGCAGCATCTGTAGTAACTTCTACAGCACCTTTAGCAGCGTCTGTTGTCGTTTCAAGAGCTTTATTGGCCGTATTAGTAATAACGTTGTCTTCTCCTGTAAAGAAGTAGAAACCAAATCCCAATACTAATAATAAAGCAACAAAATAAATAACGTTTTTCATCTATTCTCCTATGTATTTATTGAATAAGACTTTTTATCCAAGAGCTGTCTCCGGGTCAAGGATAATTGGTAATATCTACAGTTAATGCTGTGCAGGAAGGCTTAATTGTCATTCTTCATGAATATTCATAAAGCCAGAAGGAAAGAATATATTATCTGGATCATGAATTTTTTTTAAGTTCTTCAAATAATTAGTTGTAAAGCTTGGTAGGAAATCCTTTAGAAACTTCTGCTTTATTAAGCCAATCCCGTGTTCAGCAAAGGGAGAGCCATTATTTTTTAAAATAAATTGATAAAAAGATTCTAACTCAGAGTTCACCAAATCAGATTCTATTGAAAGAGGAAGAAAATTAAAATGAAGATGAAAATCTCCTATATGCCCAAACAAATTATAATCTATTCCTAATTCGCTCCAATTTCTAAAATATTTTAATAATCCATCAAATTTATTGAAAGGAACTTGAGCATCTGTCCCTTTTTTAATGACTTTATTTCTAGAGTTGATCTCATTTACTGCTCGTGGAATTTCAACTCGCATTTCTTGAAATTTCGTTGAGTCAATTTCAAAAACATCATCCTCTTTAATAGAATCTAATTTCGAAATAAATTCTTCATATATTTTCTCAAAGGAAGTTTCCTTGATCTCTAAAATTATGAGATCTGAATTTTCAACAATAGGATTTTTTAAATATTTTATAGAATTTGAATCAAGAAATTCACAAATTCTGATATCTTCTCTAAATGCTTGAGCCTTCTCAACAATTTCAAGGTGAGCATTAATTTCTTCTTCCCATTTAGGAAGCTTAATAAAAAATGTGAGGTAGTTTTCTTTTTTTACAGTTTTAAAAACAGCTTCTGTAATGATTCCTAACTGACCCTCTGTCCCAATCATGAGATCCACTTCTTTTTCAAACCTTGGCAGCGGAGGATTTTTAAAACCCAAATAATTTTCAATAAAATCAGAATAATCTTTATTCTTTTTAATTATTTGATTACTTAAGCTTATTTCACGCGCTTCATGATTTAAATATTTACAACTTTTAATTTGCGATCTAAATGTGCCATACCCAAATGCCATCTCACCAGTAGCACTTGTTGCTAAGCCAGCTAAGATGCAAGCAGATTTTTCAGTTGGATAAGTCATGATAGACCTATCAGTATTAGCCAAATATTGGATGGCATCTTCCCAAGTAACAGCTCCTCTTACAATGAGATGATCTCTCTCCAATCTAATTTCTTTTTCTAACTGAGATAAATCAACAAGGTATTCTTCCTTAATCTCTTCTAGAAAATCATAAGGAATAACAGTTGAAGTCTTACTCATGACATATAAAGAAGGTATCTTTTTTAAGATATGCTCTTTTAGTTCAGCTTCATTTTTTGGATAGATAACTTTCATTAAACTACGAGATTTACAATTTTCTTTGGAACGACAATTATTTTTTTAAGCTCTTTCCCATCTATTAAACTTTTAACTTTTTCATTTTCCAATACAGCTTTTTCTATATCTGCCTTATTTAAGTCTAAGGATAAATCTAAAAGAAACTTCATTTTACCATTTATAGAAATAGGATAAGAGTAATTAGATTCAACTAAAAATTCTTCGTTATATTTAGGAAATTGTTGAAATGCTATAGAGCTTTCTTCTCCTAATATTTGCCATACTTCTTCACATATATGTGGAGTAAATGGACTCATAACTAAAGTTAAGTCTTTAAGGATCGATTTATTCTTACACTTGATTTTACTTAGATCATTAACACAAATCATAAATGCACTGACAGAAGTATTTAATGAAAATGAATTTAAATCAGAATCAACTTTCTTTATAAGTGTATGTAATATCTTAAGTTCATCTGCACTAGCTTCGCCAACTTCTAAGTTTTCTTGCTTAATCAATTTCCAATACTTAGCTAAAAATCTAAACACGCCTTCAATTCCGTTTGTATTCCACGGTTTAGATTGCTCAATAGGACCTAAAAACATTTCATAAAGTCTAAGGGTATCGGCTCCATACTCTTCACAAATCTTATCAGGATTGACCACATTGAATTTAGATTTACTCATTTTTTCAAGTGAGTAACCACATTTGTATTGCCCATCCTCTAACTCAAATTCAGCATCTTTATATTCTGGCATCCAATTTTTAAAAGCTTCAAGATCTAAAATATCATTTTTAACAATATTAACATCAACATGAACGTCCATCACATCATACTTATCTTTTAAACCTAGACTGACGAATTTATTTGTACCTTTTACTCTGTAGACAAAATTGCTTCTTCCTTGAATCATTCCTTGGTTAACAAGTTTTTTAAAAGGCTCCTCTTCTACTATAAAGCCTAGATCATATAAAAACATATTCCAAAATCTACTATAAAGGAGATGACCAGTGGCATGCTCCACCCCTCCTACATATAAATCTACATCCTTCCAATATGAATTGGCTTTCTTAGAAACTAACTCGTTTTCATTTTTAGGATCCATATATCGAAGAAAATAAGCAGAAGATCCAGCGAAGCCAGGCATTGTTGAGAATTCCAAAGGAAAGCCTTTATATTCCCAGCTTGCAGCTCTCGCTAAAGGTGGCTCGCCATCTTTGGTTGGTAAGTATTTATCTACTTCTGGCAATTCTAATGGAAGATCCTCAATAGAAACTGGTTTGGAAATACCATTCTCAAAATAAATAGGAAATGGCTCTCCCCAATATCTTTGCCTTGAAAAGATTGCATCTCTTAGTTTGAAATTAATTTGTTTTTTACCTAGGTTTGTTTTTTCTACTTCCTCAATTGCTTTTGAAATTGCATCTTTAACATCTAAACCATTCAAAAAATCAGAGTTAACTAGCTCTCCACTTTTAGCATCCATTGAATGTTCTGAAACATCAGCATCTTTAATAATTGGAATAATTGGTAAATCAAAATGCTTAGCAAAAGAATAGTCCCTCGAATCATGCGCTGGAACGGCCATGATAGCACCTGTTCCGTATCCACCTAAAACGTAATCAGCTATCCAGATAGGAATTTTTTTATTATTAAATGGGTTGATACAATAAGATCCTGAAAATACACCTGAAACTTTCTTTACATCGGCTATTCTCTCTCTTTCAGATCTTTTCTTTGTCGCTGCTAAATATTCTTGAACTTCATTAGCTTGCTCAACGGTCGTTACTTTATTCACATAATCACTTTCAGGGGCCAAGACCATAAAAGTAGCACCAAAAATTGTATCTGCTCTAGTTGTAAAAACTTTGATTGATTCATCACTTTCATCAATCTTAAAGTCAATTTCTGCTCCCTCAGATCTTCCAATCCAATTTTTTTGCATTTCTTTTAAAGAATCTGACCAATCTATCTTATCCAAACCTTCTAATAGTCTTTTTGCATAAGCAGTTACTCTTAAGCACCATTGCATCATTTTCTTTTGAAACACTGGATGCGATCCTCTAACTGAAAAGCCTTCTTTTACTTCATCGTTAGCTAGAACAGTTCCTAATTCTGGGCACCAATTAACTGTAGTTTCTGCTCTATAAGCAAGTCTATAAGCTTGGAGAATATCTTCTTTCTTAACTTCATCAAATGAATTCCAATCATCAGAACTAAATTGTACTTCACAGTGAGATGCCGCCTTTAAGTTGGCATTTCCATTTTTTTCAAAATTTGAAATTAAATCTGAAATAGGTTTTGCTTTTTCAGCTTCTCGATCATACCAAGATTCAAATAATTTAAGAAAAATCCACTGTGTATGTTTGTAATAACTAGGATCAGAAGTCTTCACCATTCTTGACCAATCAAAAGAAAGGCCTAGATTATCAAGTTGTTCTTTATATCTTTTTACATTTTCTTCAGTAGCAACTGCAGGATGCTTTCCAGTTTTAATAGCATATTGCTCCGCAGGTAATCCAAATGAATCATAGCCCATAGGATGCAAGACATTAAAGCCACATAATCTTTTATAACGAGTAATAATATCAGAGGCGATATAGCCAAGTGGATGGCCGACATGAAGTCCTGCTCCAGAAGGATAGGGAAACATATCTAAAACATAATATTTAGGTTTTGTAGAGTCTTCTGTTACCTCAAAAGTTTTATTTTCGGCCCAATACTTCTGCCATTTTTTTTCAATATCAATAAAATTATAGCTCATTGCAGAATTTTAACTAAAAGATAACTATTGGGCCATAAAATCAGGTTTATTTTCTTGAAATTGGAAAAATTCTTTTAAAAAAACTTCGCTTTTTTATACAAGGAAGCTGCATCCAAACAGGTTGTCCATCGATGACTAAGGTTCCGTTATCACCATAAGACTCTCTTAGAGGATAACCTAGATCTTTTCTTACTAAGTTTTCAAAATAAACACCTCTAAACTCAGCCACTGCAGCATTGGCCAAAATATCATCCTTAATCATTCTTTGATCTAATAGACCTCTTGAAATGTCATAGGCATGATAAAGTTCATGAGCAAGAGCAATAATATTTTTCTTTTTATCTGGATAGTTATTGTAGCCCCAATATACGATCGAGTCTGATCCAATTTGATACTCTTTCGGGCACCTTTCAAGTACTCCACTATAAATTTTCTTAGAAGTATAAAATGTAAGGATGGAAGAAGATATAACATTACAAGCTTTGGTGTTTTCATCTCCAAGATCTGGTGCTGCCCTATTTAAAGATTTTTCTCTCGCTCTAATGACAGTTTTATATTGTCCTTCGGAAACTAATTTAAATAACTTTTCAAATGACTTAGATTTTTTAAGTAAGAACTTTATAATCTTATAAGTCTGTCTAACCTCTAAAGGAACCGAACATTTATTCTTAAGATCAATTCCATTTTCAGTAATAATAAATTCTTCATTTGAGCTTGATAACACTCTAAGTGAATTTCCTTTTAAATTTGAATTTTTATTCTTAGTAAAAACTTCAACTTTATTGCATTTTTGAATAAAACTATAATTGGAATCTATTTCAGATTTCATTTGTTCTAAATCGTAGTATTGAATGTCTTCTGGAAAAAAATTTAGTAGTTCATAAGCATGAACTTGAAACATAAAAACGAGAACTAATCCTAAGTACCTCACACATATATTATCTGCCTTATAATTATTTTAATAAAGTTCAGTAAGATGATAATAGAATAACCGAGTAAAACTGGTGTTACTCTGACTCTAGTTCATTAGACTTTGGCGGCCTAACTGAAGGAAAATAAATAACATCTCTAATATTAGGTGAGTCCGTCAGTAGAGCAATAATTCTTTCTACTCCTAAACCAAGACCACTCATCGGAGGCATCCCGTATTCCATAGCAAGGATAAAGTCTTCTTCCATTCTCATTGCTTCGTCATCACCTTTCTTAGCGAGCTCAGCTTGCTCCATTAATCTAGCTCTTTGTTCTATTGGATCAACAAGCTCTGAATATGCTTTAACAACTTCCCAGCCATTAACGACAACTTGGAACATATCCAAATTATTCGGATTTTCATCATTTGACCTTGCAAGTGGAACTAAGTCTTTATGGTGATGAGTTAAAAACATAGGTTGAATTAAGTTTGGTCTACAAAACTTTTTATAAAGACCATCTATTAATTGTCCTAACCCAACATATTTCTCTAAAGGCATAGCTAAATCTTTGGATTTAATTTCAGCAACTAATTCTTCAAAAGTATTAATTTTATCTAGATCAACCTTTGTGTATTCAAAGACTAAATCTCTATAAGACTGAACTTTCCAATCACCTGAAAAATCTAACTTCGTTCCTTGATATTCAATTTCCAATGATCCATTGTTTACTTTTTTAACCATCTCCTGAATCATTTTTTGGATAAATTCCATATTATCCTTATAATCCCAATAAGCGGCGTACCACTCAAGCATCATAAACTCTTGAAGGTGACTTGCATCTATCCCTTCATTTCTAAAACATTTTCCAAGTTCATAAACTTTTTCATAACCACCAGAAACTAATCTTTTTAAATATGTTTCAGGAGCAATTCTCATAAATAACGGAATATCAAGAGCGTTATGATGAGTTTCAAAAGGTCTTGCACTAGCACCACTTGATATAGCTTGAAGGATAGGCGTATCAACTTCTGTAAATCCTTCATCATCTAAAAAATTTCTAATAAATTTTAAAACCGTGTTTCTTGTATTAAAAACTTTTCTAGTTTCTTCGCTCATAATCAGATCTAAAAATCTATACCTAGCTTTAAGCTCTGGGTCTTGGAGACCATGAAACTTTTCAGGAAGAGGTCTAATACCTTTAGATAGTAACATCGCCTTAGTAACTTTTAAGCTTTTCTCACCTTTTTGAGTTGTAAAAGTATAACCTTCAACTCCTATATGATCACCAATATCAAACTTTTTTGTATAAAGTTTATAATGATCTTTTCCAATCTCATCTTGTTGAAATGCAATTTGTAATTTTCCGTATTGATCTTGGATATGAGCAAATGAGAATTTTCCCATCACTCTTAGCGCCATCAATCTTCCAGCGATTTTAAGATCTTTGGTATCATCTTCTAATTCTTTAATTTCAGTTGTTTTGTGGGTTTTGTTAAACTTTCCAGGATAAGCTAATTGATGCTCTTTCCAAACTTCTAATTTATCAAGTCTAATTTTTTGATACTGATCCATAAAACCTCTGTTTTTGGGAAAAAATTTCCAATATAAAGATAAACCTAAGTTATCCTTGTAGAGCTTCCGAGTCAACATTATGTGCCGTTTATTCGGGTTTAGATCTATTTTTTCTAGTCAAGTTCACACATCCTTAGTGGGTGCGAATAACGCAATTATTAATCAAAGTGAGTTTCACCCTGATGGGTGGGGAGTAGCATATTACCTTGAAGGTACTCCACACCTTATTAAATCTCCTAAAAGTGCCATCACAGATACTTTATTTAAAAAGGTTTCAGGAATTGTTTCCTCGAAAACAGTCCTCGCTCATATAAGAAAAGCAACGGAAGGCTCCATAGATCTTCTAAACTGTCATCCGTTTCAATATGGTAAGTGGGTATTCGCTCATAATGGAAATGTTAAAGACTTCATTAAAATCAAAGAGAAATTTATAGATAAAATTGATAGAAAGTATCTCAGGTTTTTATTAGGAGATACTGATAGCGAAGTAATTTTTTATTTTCTCCTTACGTGTTTAGATATAGAAAAAAAAGACATCTCTCCTAAAGAAATCAAAGATAATTTCAAGAAATTTATAGATACATTTAAAGAAATTGCTGGTGAATTTTGTCATGATACTAACGGCCCTTGCACGGAGAATTTCTTAACCTTTATTCTTACAGATGGTGAACAAATGTTTTGTTTTAATGGTGGGAAAGATTTGTTCTACACTACACATAAAATTAAATGTCCAGATCGAGAAAGTTGCGATTATCTGGCAGAAAGTTGTGAAAATCCAGTCGGAAATGGACAAACCATTCAGCACTTAATTATCTCATCTGAAGTTTTAAATGCCGAAAATGTTTGGCATCAAACTCAAGTCGGTGATTTCCTACTTTTAGATAAACATATGAAATTACACACATTCTCAATAAATTCATAAATTCCCTTAGAATAACATTCAGGCTTTTGCTGATAAATCCGACGAGCCTAATAAGGGAAAGTTGATTAATTATGAAATCCTTATCAAGTTATGAGTATATTCTTGCCTCTTTATCACACATTATGTGTGGTCTATCCAAAATTCAGGAGAAATTTCATGAACCTATTTAAAATAGTTTTATTACTGTTTTTAGCTTCTTGTGGAATGAAAGATACAAATATTCTTTCTGGTTTTTGGGAAAACGAGGATAATACTCTTATTCCAGACTTCACTAAGGGATGTAAGCATCCTATGGGTGATAACTATGATGTTAGATTTCTTGATGAAGATGGGACATGTCTGTTTACTCTTTGCGCAGACGAAAACTTCTATGACTTTGATAAAAGTTTTTATGCTGAGATTGAAAAGTATTTAAAAACTCATGGAAGGACTCATCCCAAAACAGGACAAGATAGAATTTCTTCAACTTGCCAAGATCCTAAATTATTTGGATGTCTACACCCCGATGCAACAAACTTTGATCCTAAGGCAACTGAAGAAGATGGAACTTGTACTTTTAGATTTTGTAGTAATATTAAATTTCAAGAATACGACCCTGTTTTAGAAAAATCGACAGAAGACTATATTAACAAACATGGAGCTTTTCTACCTAATGGCAACTCAAGAATTGAAAGTACTTGTTCTAAGGGTAAATTTTATTGCCTTCACCCTGAATCAAAAAATTATTCAGGATCTTCAGTAAATAAAGATGAATACATAGATGAATTCTGTGAATTCGAAGCATGTGGAGATCCTAGTTACGGCTCATATAAAAAGTACCAAGAGTTTAAAGATTATTTAAAGAATCACAAAGGAAAAGTAGAAAATAACCCGGCTTTTTGCCAGGGGCTTATCGTAAAGTCTTGCATGGATCAAAAGGCCGTTAACTATGATGTAAGAGGAAATGTTGACAGTGGGCAATGTATGTATAAATTCTGTGCTGATCCAAGGTACCAAGAATATGATCAATCAATGAAAGATTATGTTGATAAATATATCGCAAAACATGGTCCTAATTTATCTAATGGTAAATCTAGAATAATTCCTGATTGCTTAAATGGGAAAATTTATTGCACCAATCCTGAGGCAGATAACTTCACAGGATCAACTGTAGATACAACAAAATACCTCGATCAATATTGT
>JAHDHG010000096.1 GCA_020631435.1 Bacteriovoracaceae bacterium
CTTTTAGGAATTCCCAAAATTTTTGCAATTTCTCTTAAGCTCCTTGATTTCCAAAAGTAGTGATAAATAATGAGTTGCTTTTTTGGACTGAGAAAATTAATTGATTGAAGCATATAGCTTCGCATCTCTTCAGCATCAATCTCTTTTTCTAGTTTTAGTATGCTATAGATCTTTATTTTCTCAGCAATAGCATCAAATTTTTCAGGAGATTTGAGTAAAATCTCTCTTTGGGAGGTTTCATAATTTTTTAGGTGCTTTTCCCAATCGCTTAAGCTCCATTTTTTTGAAGATTCTTTTAATTCCTCAATAGGAATTTCCTTTGGTGAGAAAATTGGCCTGCATTCAGCTTCTTTCTCTTCAAGATTAGTCATCTTAACTCCTTGGCTTTTCGAATCACCATTGATTCGAAACTGCCAATCTATATCTCAAGATCAATGCCAGGCCTGGCAAGATAAACTACAAACGTAAATTCAATAACTTATGTATGAAATTTGAATTTTATAGATAAAATTTAAAAATTTTTATAATTTTAAAATTATAAACCTTACAGAAAAAATTATATTTTTGATGAATTATTCTTGATTCGATACTTCGTTCATCGTATAAGTTGGAGAAATTTGTAGGAGATATTTATTTAGATGAGCGAAAATTTAAGCATTTTGGTTGTTGAAGATAACAGACTTGCGGCCATGAACTTAAGCAAACTCCTTGAAAGTAAGGGGCATAAGGTAACGTGTGCGTTTTCTAAGGACTCTGCTGTGGGGCAGATTTCAAAAGATAATGATTTTGGCCTTTGCATTTTTGATTTAGATTTGGATGTAAAACTCGCTGGTTTTGATTTACTAGACCTTGCTACGAAAAAGAATATTCCATCAGTAATCTTAAGTGGACATGGAGAAGAAGACCATATTAAGAAGGGTTTTGATCTAAACTGCTCTGATTATCTTATTAAGCCTTATAAGCCTGAAATGCTTGATAGAATCATTTCCAAGTATACAGGTAGTACTAAAAAATGTGTTGATGATTTCAATAAGCTTATTAAGGAAAAGTTTTTTACAAAGCACCCTCAGACCTTAAAACAATTAGAGAAAATATCAGAATCTCTTGTGAGTAAGCAATCAATTTTCGTAAGAGGGCCGTCCGGATCAGGAAAAACGATTTTAGCTAAAATTATCCATGATGCGGTTTATCCTTCTCGGACAAACTTTGTTCAAGTGAACTGTGGTGCATTATCTCAATCACTAATAGAATCAGAACTTTTCGGTAGTGTTAAAGGATCATATACGGGATCAACTGGAGATAAGAAAGGACTTTTAGAACAGGCCCATCTTGGAACTTTGCACCTTGATGAAGTTGCTTGCCTTTCACTTTCTTCACAAAGAAGGCTCCTTACTTTTTTAGATGATGGTTATATTACTCCTGTTGGTGGAACAAATAAAAATAGAATTCAAGTCCAATGCCGAATTATTTATTCAACTTGGGAAGATCTTGAAGGATTAGTGAGAGAAGGAAAATTCAGGGAAGACCTTTATAATAAACTGTCCGGATTAGAAGTTACTATTCCTGCATTAAGAGATAGAGGAAATGATTTAGAACTAGTAATTGAAAATAAAATTAAATGGCTTAACTCCTATAGAAGTTATGTTGTTGAAGATGAAGCGAAAAAAGCTCTCCTTGATTATAGTTGGTATGGAGACTTTAGAGAAGTCGAGAGCTTTTTTGAAAGTATCAAAGAAAAGAAAATTCCAATTCTTAAAAGAGCTGATCTTCCTGGACATATTAGAAGTAATATCAATAGATTTGCAAAAAAGACTAATGAGTTCGCTGTAACTCAAGGGAAGCTTAAGCTTTTAGAAAAAATGACATCATCAGAGTATTTATTTTTACAAGAAAACGAATTTGTTAAGCATTTTTTAGATGTCTATGGATATAAGCCTAGCAAAATTAGGAGAAAACTTGGGGATATGCCTCAAAGTAGATTTGAAAAACATATTAAGCATATTAATGGAGAAATGTCGTGAGAAATGAAATGAGTTTAAAAGATTGTATTCACAAGCTTGCTTGTGAGTTTCAAACGGTATTTGATTCCTTGGAAGGAATAAAAAATAACCTCAAATCTGACCCTGTATATTGTGAAAATGCGACAAAGTTCTCTCTAGAAAGAAGAGATGATGTTATTAATATCATGGCAAAACTTAGAGAATTCGCCAAAAGAGAGGATGCATAGTTATTATGAAACTTCTTATTGGATTTCTTCTTATCATTTCAGCGGAAGTATTTTCTAGCTCTAAAAATTCGGACACGCTCTATATTCCGATAAGAGAAATACCTTCACTTGATCCACATCTTGGAAATGGAGTTGATTCAAACAAGGTAATGAATCAGATTTATAGAAGTTTGGTGGAACTTGATAAAAATCTTGACCCAAGACCTGCAATTGCAAAAGGTTGGAAAATAGATTTTAAAAAGAAATCAATAATATTTAAACTTGATCCGGACATTTTATTCACAAATGGTGAGTCAATCAAGGTCAGTGATGTTTTAAGATCTTTAAAATTAAGTAAAAAAAATGGAAGTGATATCATTTCTCAGGTCAAAAGCTTTGAACAAATTAATTCGCTTACTTTTAAGGTCTTTTTGAAGGATTCAAATTTTAAATATTTCCTTAGAAAGCTTGCTTCTGTCGAAGGTTCTATTTTTAAAAAAGTTGGAGAAAAATTTGTTGGAACCGGACGATATAAAATTAATTCCATAGAGAAAGATAAAATAATCCTCTCAAGGGTTGATAAAAATAGTTTTTATAAATTTATTACTTTTGAAAAGGCAAGCTCTAGGGTGATTAAAGGTTCGAAGTACTCTCAAGTCGATGAAATGAGTTTCAGAAAGCTCAAACTTGATGAAGACTTATATAAAACACAAGTTAGCAGCCAGATAACTTACGGACTTATTTTTAATGTCAGAAATGGAATATTCAAAAGTAAAAATGTCCGGAAAGCTCTATCGCTTGCAATTGATAAGCAAGAGTTTCTTAAAAGATCTGGAAGAAATGGAGTTCTTGCAAGTGGATTGATCCCTAAAGGCTATCCTGGGTACAAAAAGTATACATCAAATTATAACCCAAACGAAGCAAGAAAGCTTTTAAAGAATAAGTCCTATGACTTTAGTTTCGGATTAACAAAGAAAAACAAAGGCAAGGTAGATTTTATTGAAAAATATCTAGTAAATGAGCTTTCAAAGATTGGACTAAAAATGAAAGTTAAATATTTTGATAGTTTTAAAAATTTATTAAAGAGTTTTAGAGCTGGAGGAGTAAATCTGATCATTAAGGGAGATGGGCCCAGATACTATGAGCCTGTAACTTCATTTTTATTTTATGTGAAGGGTCAAAAGATGAATGTTTCTGGATTTGAAAGCAACGAAATCTCAAAGCTCTATTATAAGTATGAAAAGCTAAACAATAACTCAGATAAACTCGAAGTTCTTGATCGACTGTCCGAAGTCGTTTCTAGTGAAGTTCCTGTCGTTCCTTTATTTCATTCAATTTCAAAAACTTGGTATAGAAAAAATATTACTGGGGATAACATGGAAAAACTGACTATTCGTAGTTGGGATTTTCCTTATTATTCTTATTCACCCAAATCCACGAGGAGGAGCTTATGAATGGTGAAAATGTAGATGTTCTTGTAAATCTTGATGTTCTGACTGATGAAGTTATCGGTGAGACAAGAGGAAGCGCGGACTGGTAAAAAAATGGTGACGAATACTATGAACCTTGATTTAGTTAAAAAGTTTATAGTTTCCATAAGGAGACGTGGGGAGAACTGTCTTCCGACGTCTCTTTTACACCTGAGCGAAAAACTAAGTACTCCATTTTTAACGTGGGTTTATTCTCATCAATTATCAATGGAACCTAATAAAGATAAGATCTTAGAGTTAGCAAAACTTGATATCAAAAGATCTAAAACCGTTACCGGACATAATATATTTGCCGATGCTGTTCTTGAAACTTATCCAGAACAAGAAGAGCGATATCAGGACGCAAGAAGTGTCATTGAAAAATACTGGAATAAAGTTCATGACCTTATTGAAGTAATTAACCCTAGAGTTTCACTTCAAATTGAAGGAAGAAGGTTTGAATCTGAATCAAACCCTAAAGAGTTCGGACAAATTATCTACAATATGAAAAAAGAGTCTATCGCATATTGGATTGAAATTCTTGTTCATGAAATCGGACACCATTATTTAACAGTTCTTCTTGGAACAACAAAAATGAATGGACAGTTCAAAGCGAAACTATCTCAAACTGCCTACTCTCATCAAAGAGATGAAGAAAGACCTCTGGTTGGTATTCTTCACGCTGTAGTTGCTCAAAGTTTTATGATTATCATGGCCTCAAAAATTTTAAAAGATGAGAAGGAAAATATTGATCTTGTCCAAGGAGCAAAGAGAACCTTTGAAAAAGCAAGTGTCCGATTTAAAGAAGATCTTAAAACTGTAAAGGCTAATAATTTAATTTTTAGAGCTGAAGTTGAGAATTTATTAGAAATGGCAAATAACGAGGTGTCCGCATGATTGATTACAAAGTTGTCATGAATCATTGGGGACGATATATGAACTTTGGAGTGGCCACACTTCAATTTAACTCCATTATATTTAGGGTTGTTGTTGGTTTTTTAGTGGGAGCACCTTTAGAGGCAATTGCTATCAGTTCTTCAATTGAATATTGGCTAAATCTAATACTAGAGGTTCCTACTGGATATCTAGCTGATAAGTACGGAAGAGTACCTATGGCGTTACTTGGCCATGTTTTTGTAATTCTGGGAATCCTTTGTTGCTACATTGCGATTATACCAGGAATAGAAATTCAAACCTCATATAACCTTTTTATTTTAAGTGGTATTTTTATAGGTTTTTTTAAACCACTTATTTCAGGTTCAGTAGACGCCTTCTATCAAACGGCCCTTGAGAACTCTAGTGACTCGGACGGAAAAAAATCAGGAGTACTAAAAAATAGTTTTATGTTAAGCCGTCAAAGTGGAAGGAAGATAGGGATGATTTTTATCATTGCAGCTTTTACTTTGATCTATCTTCTTAGTCTTTATGATCTTGCAAGGCATGTTTATCTTGCAGGAATTGGTCTATGGATAATGACTTTTTCGCTTCTTTATTCTGATTATAGAAAGTTAGGAGATAAATCGAGTGTTGAAATAAAATCTCTTTCTGTTTTGAAACAATTTATCGGAAATACAACCATCTGGAGATCAATTTTTTATAGTATTTCCTATGGACTCACGTCCGGAATTGTTCTTGGCTTTTATCTGGTAAGTCTCGGGAGAGGAATACAAGGACAAGAAAAATGGCTTGCGATGATTTCATTTATGATCTTCTCTCAAGGTGTTGTTTGGCTCTTTGCTTCTAGTTTTTTAGATAAGGTGAAGAGTTTCTTTAAATTAAAGTTTGAACATGCAGAGTTAGGATTTGGATTATTTTTATATTTTATTCAAATAATATGCTCTGTTTTATTTTTTCTTTTTTGGGATGAGAAAAATATTATTGTTATAATTGGGTTTACAGCAATTTTTGGACTCGTCGTTAGATTAGCTATTTTTGGTTTTCAAGGAATATCAAAAAATCTTCTTGTGTCTCAGATTCCGAAAGAAAATTATTCTATGAGTTTAAGCCTTTTAAGTATGCCAATTTATGCTGTTACTGGAGTATATAGTATGTATCTTTGGTTTTTCAAAGAAGGTGCTCCTAGCTTGTCCGAACTCTTTTCAACTTTAATTATTTTAAATGTGACTCTTTTTATAATTGCCTCGATTTTGTATTTTGCATCTTCAAAGGATTCAAGGGAGGCATTTTGAATTGGAATAGGCTTAAAAACCCATTTGTAATCAAGTTTTTCATCTTCTTGATAAGTTGTATCGCAATTGTTGCTTCAATGCTCTTATATCAGGCCCAAAGGCTTGATCGGATGAAGAATAACACTCTTTTTAATCAAGTTAATTTGAAGGTTGCTTCAGATATTAAGTTTAAACACATTCAAGCTTTGAAATTGAATATGGAAGCACTTGTTGAGCAAAAAGAAATTAAATCTGTCCGAATACTTCTTGATGATGAAGAAATCGTTACAGGAGAAAAGAATTCAAAGTTTAACCTTCTTGGATTTAAGAACTTTAAGCAGGGAGAATTTTTAATCTATGACTCTGGTGAAGAAACTTATAGTCTCGAAGTTATTTTCTCTAGTGAGAGCCTTTTAATTTTACTTAGTGTTATTTTCACTTCCTTTCTTCTATTACTCCTTACAGGAATTTATTTTTTAAGAAACTCCGTAGAACTTTGGGAGTCGAATACTTTAAAAGCTCATATTTCGACAGAAAAGAATAAGATGGCAGGAAGAATTTTTCATCTCCTTAAGTCGGACATCTTGCAAATCAATAATCTTATTGATGATAAGAAAAATATGATCGATCAGAATTCAAGACTTCTTATTAAGTCAGCGGTGAATTCAGCTCTTTCTGGTGCTTCAAAGTTTATCAAGATTAATAATGGGAAAGAACAAGGAGAGGTTAAGCTTAAGAGATTAAACCTTTATGATTTCATGAAACTATTTATTGATGGGAAAATTGCTGAGTATGAAGAAATAGGCAGGAAACAATTACATTTCAAGCAAAAGTCTTTTAAAGATATTTACATCCAATCTAATGAAGAAGAGTTGCGGCATATTCTTTCAAACTTGATAAATAATTCTTTTGAAGCAATCAGTGAAGATGAACATATAGAGGTGTCTTGTAATTTCTCAAATGGTATTGCAGAGATAATTATTAAGGATAATGGAAGAGGTCTTCCTAGTGAAATTTTAGAAAAGCTTCAAATGTCCGGTTACTCATACGGGAAAGAAAATGGAAATGGTATTGGGCTTTCTCAAGCTCGTGAAAAAGTTAAGCTTTTAAATGGTGAGTTAGATATTTCTTCAATTGAGGGAGAAGATTTTACAGCTAAAGTTAGCTTCCTTGGTATGAGAGAAAGTGATGGTAAAAGAGTTGATGTTTATCTTGTCGATGATAACCCTCTAAGAAGAATGAATTCAGTGAAAATGGCCGAGGGCCTTGGCATGACGATGAAGACCTTTCCAAATATTAAAGAATTGAAAGAGTCCTTTACTGATAGTCCGGATATCGCTCCTCTTATCTTAGATTCAGACCTTGGTGAAGAAGTTTCTGGTGAAATTGCCGCTAAAGAACTTTATGACCATTATGGGTTTAAAGATATTACGATTTATTCAGGAAAAGTTGATATTGAGGAAGAACTGAAAGACTTTGACTGGATTTCTTCAGTTAAAGGTAAAGATAGATATTCGATCTCTGAAGAACTAAGTGAGTTTCAGCGATGAAAGCCCAAAGAATTTCAGTATTTATAAGCTGTAGCAAATTTTGCCTCAAATCAGAGCAATCCCTTGAGTCTACTCAATACCTCGTGCTAAGAAGAGGTCGACATGAGAAATGAACAGTTTAGAAGACGTTTACAACAAGAGTTGATTACCAGAACGGAAGAGAATCCTAAGTTTTCGGCTCGTGCTTTTGCAAGACAACTTGAAGTTGACCCATCTTCTTTTATTCAAATCATTAATGGCAAAAGAGCACTTACTGATAAAATGTGTATGCGATTAGCTCAGAAGTTAGACCTTTCTCCTGGAGAAGTTGAAGGTTTGATGGGAATAAGGACTGAGGATAATAAAGAGCGTGCCTTTGATCATTTTTCAAGAATCAGCATGGATAGTTTTAAGGTAATGTCTGATTGGTATCATTATGCAATTTTAGAACTAACTCATCTTAAGCATTTTAAGGGTGATGTTAAGTGGATATCCAAGGTTCTAGGTATTACCGTCCACGAAGCAAGATCCGCAGTTGAGAGACTTCAAAGGTTAGACTTTTTAATCATTGAAGATGGAAAGTGGATAGATAATCTTGGAGATGCCAATAATCTTGGAAATGAATTTACCGCTCCAGCCGCTAGGAAATTGCAAAAGCAAATTTTACTTAAGGCCATTGATGCTCTTGAAAATACTCCTTATGAAAAAAGAGTCCAATCTTCAATGACTCTTCCTGTTCCTCAAAGTCGAGTAAAGGAAGCTAAAGAAAAAATACTACTTTTCTTTGATGAGCTGGATGCTTTTCTAAGACAAGGAACGAAACACGATGAAATTTATAATGTGAGTTTTTCACTTTATCCAATATCAAAAACAATTCAGGAGAAAAATAAATGAAATTTTTATTATTAATTATGGCATTGTCTGCCCAAGTAGGATTCGGACAAGAGACTAGTACTTCCTTTGCTCTAGATACTAAAGGTGGCGGAGGTGGAGACGCTTCGGAGATGAGAGTCAATGAAATCCGGACAGATCTTTTAAAGTGGATCAATGATGGTGGATCTAAATATTTAAAACTCCCAGCTGGAATTCCTCTTGAGGAGTATAACTCTAAAATGAAGCAATTACTTCAACCAAAATTCACAAGAGTAGCTTTCGTTCAAAACGCTGTTAGCAAGAAAGAAGAACTTACTGTTGATATCGACGGTAGTCCGAAAACTTGCAGAGGTTTCTTTTCTAAAAAAGATAAAAAGCCAACTATCCTTTGTGTAATATCGAGATTTCAAAATACTGGTGAGGCAGATCAGTATAGATTGATCCATCATGAATATGCCGGACTTGCGATGTTAGAGAGAAATGATGGAATTGAGTCTGACTACGAGATTTCAAAGCAGATAACCAGTTTTCTACAAGAGAAGAGTATCCTGAGATTGACAGTAAAAAAAATATATAAAACTGAACCTGTGAATTATAGCTCTTGCAAGGTTTTTATCCAGAAAAAGGGAGACTATAAAAAATGGTGTGATGTCGGAGGGTATAATAATTATTGCTCAGTTTATAATAAGAAGTATCCCAAAGAAGTAAAAAAAGCTTTAAAGGAGCTAAAGAAAGTGATCAAAAGAAAAGGGTATCAACTAGTTCATAACTCGGACGATGCTGACTGGAACTTATCTCTTAGACATTTCTATTATAAAGATATTAGTTATAATAAAATTGATAAAAGTTATTTTGATACTTTTTTCTTTTTGACACACAAAAACACAGGTTACTATGAAACTATTCTGGCTGAGGAGCATCCAGCTCATAAAAAAAGAAAAAGTGAAATAGTAACTCATAATAAAAATATCCAAGAGAAAATTTACCAAGCGAAATCTGTCTCAGTGCAAGAGGTTGCAAAATGGCAAAGCAAACTTTTGCCTATGAAGTACGATCATATTAAGGTCCAGAGACTTTCTGAGAGTTTATTTAATAATTTTCCGACCTGTTCTGAAGCTTTAGGCAAATAAAAGAATGAATATGAAAGAAACAAGACTGTTTTTATTTTCTGCCAACTTGATAATGAGAATGGGCTAAATTAGTGAGTGATTACATGAGAGAGAAATATCTCTCCCTTGTAATTACTTAGAGGTAAGGGCTTGTGATAATTTCTCTGTTGAACTTAAGCCTTTTTTCATTACTCGGACAGTCTCTTCCTTGGTATGCAGATAAATTTCTTTCAATATTTCTCCACTTCCCAGAAGAAGCATAATTGTAACGGCTAATTCAGTTACTGCTTTCATCAGTTATACTCCTTCTATTTTACTCCAGATTTGCTTAAGTTCTTTGGTAGATCTATTTTTAGAATATTCTTTTTTGAATTTTCTTAAGTTCCAATCAACTCCACCAAGAGTCATCTTTTGACTATCAGCAATATCTTTAAATGACATTTGATTGATCCAACGCATTTTTGCCAACTTCATTAAATCAATTTTTTCTTTTTGCCATCTTACAGAATACGTCTGTCTTACAGTTAAGGGTTTACTTCTTAAATCCAAGCACTTAGGCTGATTTAAAGGAGTATTCCCTGGTTCTACCACTATAAGTTGTGGGGCACCATTTAACATGACTTACTTTTCGGCTCTTCCCGATTAACAGGGGCAACCCACTACAATTCATAACCACAGTGAACTCTAACTCTTAATCTATAATTATTGGCTCTTCCCGATTAACAGGGGCAACCCACTACAATTCATAACCACAGTGAAC
>JAHDHG010000097.1 GCA_020631435.1 Bacteriovoracaceae bacterium
AAAATCTAGATATCTCATAAAACTTATTTTCAAGTTGAGGATCGCTAATTTTATATGTTTTTTTTGCAATCATTTCAGCGTAGCTTGAATTTCCGGACTCTTGAGAACAACTAGAAATTAAGATAAAAATTAAAAAAATTCTCATTTAAACTCCTTTTATACTTTACGATAAAAAAAAATAAAACTATCGATAGGAATGTCAGATTTTAGTAAACTATCGCAAGACCAAAACTATAATTCGTTGGATTGTTTGATCCTAAAGTAGCGTTCTTCAACATATCATTGAAAGAGAACTTAATAGAACTATATAGACCATAAGTTAATCTTCCTTTAATGGGAAAACTCATAATTCCATCAAAGAAGAATCCTTTTAATGCTTCTGGATCAAAATCTTTTGGAACTCCAGGCATATCACTTGAGCCTGACAAAGGTAGACCATAGAAAAAACCTAAGCTTAAAAGTGTAAACTGATTAGTTGCAAGATTACCTCTGTTAACGAATGTTATACCTACTGGCAAATCTATATAAGTAGCATCAAATGTATAAGGAGTGTCATTAAACCCTCTAGGCATAAAGCCTGGAGTAAATGTCACTCCAAGTATTCCATTAAAAAAATAATTTGCACCAAGATTAATATTTAAAGTAGTTTTAGATCCAGTTTTTGTTGAATTTAAACTAAAGCCTGGAGAAACCCAGAGCTTTAACTTTTTTAACTCACCAATGTCATACTTACTGTTCCCTGTATTGCAGGGACAAGTATCTTCATGAGCGAGGAGCTGAAAGCTTAACAATAAAATTATTAGATATTTCATTTAATAAGGTTATTATCTCACAAATAAAAGATCAAAGTACGAAGGAATACTCCAATGAATATCTGGAACAATATCCTCAATTTCTCCAGCTAACCCAAGAATTTCTTCACTCATAGGAAGTAATTTTGTTGTAAAACTTGATCCTTTCTCTTCCTCAGAAGAATAATCTTTATTTATCAAGGAGTCTAAATCTGAATTTAAAGAACTAATTTTAGTTAGAAGGTTTGAAATGCTCACGAGTGATTGCTCTTCTACCCCTGAGTCCTGATTTAAATTTTTTAATTGAATCATCAAAGAAGCAAGTTCAGATTTAAACCTAAAAGCAGCCGCTTTTACGAATCTATCTACCATTTTAGATTGTGTTCTAAACTCAATCTCTCTACATGTATTAAATTTTTCAAGATTTACATTGTATAAACTTTCAAATTCTCTTTCTCTATAGATTCCAAGTTTTATTAAATGTTCATGGTTTTCTTTCTTGTTAAATTCAACTAAAGCATCAACAGTAGTTCTTAAATTCGAGAGCCCTCTTTGGGAAGCTTCTGTTACCCATTCAGAACTATATCCATCTCCATTAAATACAACTTGGTGAGAAGATTTATACCAATGTGCGATAACTTCTTTAAGAGTTTCTGTAACATTCATCCCTGAGTTAATTTTCTCATCGATTAAGGTATTAGTCTCTTTAAGGACATCTAATACTGCTGCATTTAAAACCGTAAGTGGATACCCTACATTTGCAGTAGAACCAACTGCTCTAAACTCAAATTTATTCCCAGTAAACGCGAAGGGTGAAGTTCTATTTCTATCAGTATTATCTTTAAGAAACTGTGCTAATTGACCTGCACCAGTATCAATCATTTCTTGCTCATTTGGAGTGTAGTCTTCTCCGGATAAAAATTTATCAAGAATATTTTTAATCGTTTCTCCTAAGAAAACAGAAATAATTGAAGGTGGGGCTTCGTGTCCTCCGAGCCTATGATCATTAGAATGACTTCCAATGGCAGCTCTTAAAGATACAGCATGTCGCTTCACAGCTTCACAAACGATCGAGACCATTGTTAAAAATCTATAATTTTCATGAGGCGTCGATCCTGGTTCTAATAAATTAATTCCTGTGTTATCTGATAATGACCAATTTAAATGTTTCCCACTTCCATTAATGTCAGCAAAAGGTTTTTCGTGAAACAAGCAAATAAAATCATGCTTCTCTGCAATTGATTTCAAAGTGGCCATCAGTAATTGGTTTTGGTCACTTGCCGTGTTCGCATCACTGAAAATTGGGGCAATTTCAAATTGACCTGGAGCTACTTCGTTATGCCTTGTCTTAGCTGGAATTCCTAATTTATAAAGTTCAATTTCACAATCTTGCATAAAGGCCAAAACTCTTTCAGGGATTGTCCCAAAATAATGATCACTTAATTGTTGATTCTTTGCAGTTAAGCTCCCGACCAAAGTTCTTCCAGTCATTACCAAGTCTTCTCTTTGAAGATAAAAAGATTTATCAACCAAGAAATACTCTTGCTCACAACCACAAGTAGCAATAACGTTATTGGACTCTTTGTGACCAATTAAATTTAAAAACCTTGTTGCATGTTCATTGATCGCACTCATTGATCTAAGTAATGGAGTTTTAACATCAAGGGCATCACCATGATAGGAAATAAAAGCGGTAGGAATACAAAGAGTTTTTCCGTTAGTTCCGTCTTTTATAAATATAGGAGAGGTTAAATCCCAACATGTATACCCTCTTGCTTCAAATGTTGACCTCGAACCACCATTGGGAAAAGATGATGCGTCTGGCTCTCCTTGCATCAACTGAGAAGCACTTAATTTCTCAATAGGTCTATCACCTTGGAAGCTCAAAAAGGCGTCATGCTTCTCAGCTGTAGAACCTGTCAAAGGTTGAAACCAATGACAGAAGTGAGTAGCTCCTTTATCAATTGCCCAATTCATTACTTTATCAGCAATGATTTTAGCTAAATTCTTATCAAGAGTTTCTTGACCAATTAATACCTTATTAATTCTTTCTTGAGTTTCAGAGTCGAAATCTCTATTGTTTTTTAATTTAAAAACATTTTGAGCAAAAAATTGAGAAACTTTTAAATGTTTTCCTTGAGAGTTTGTTGGAAAATCTTCACTAATGCTTTTTCTACCAAAAACTTGAGACTTAGTTGTCCCTCTTGTGATCTGAATACTCATTATCTCTCCTTGATTTGATTCCTGAGTAAATGCTATCTAAAATGTAGTTTATTGAGAATAAAAAAAAGAAAAGAGTAAATAAAAAAAGCGTCAGAACATTTTCCTGACGCTTTAATTTAGATTTATTTGGAAATATAAATAGATTCTTAACATTTCAATCATTTGCATAATTTTAATCTAGGATCTTCTATGCTTGTTAGTATTCTTTCAACAATTTTACCATTTTTATATTTTGTATCAATCGCTACGGTATTACTAAATTTACACCTCTTAAGCAGCTCACCTTTGATTGGAAGATACTCTTTTGGGATTGCAATACTATTCAAATCTCTGTGACAAACATCTTTAAGTCCACCAAAGCATAGAAAAATTGCTTTAGTACTACCTAACACATCTGAATCTGATACCACTTCATCTTCTTCAGATAGATCAATACTTTCAGAACTGTTACATTTACTAAGTTTAACTTCAAAATTAAAATTATATAATTGAGTTGAGTATTCTTTATTTTTAAAATCATAAGAGTTTTTAATATAAATAGTTTTTTCCTTTCCACAAGCCTTTTCTAATTCATGACCATTTTCTTCTAAATAGAATGCTCTGAATGACTTTGGGATCTTGTTCAAGAAATTCTCTTTGCTTTTATTGCTCTTTAAAATAGAACAAGAAAATTTAATTTTTTGATGATGATTTTTATCTATACATTCGTAATCATCTTCTGGTCTTAAATCATCATCAATATCTAATTTATCAACTTCTGAAGATTTAACACAAACAACACCTCCACCATTTATGTTCTCACTTGCTAGCCCACGAGTTGATCCCGCTCCATTAAGTACCTGGCTATACCTATCAGCTTCAAAGAATCCACCGACTGAATTACAACTTGCAAAACCTCTGGCTCCGGAACATACATTATGAGAAAAGCTCGAAAAATAATTAAGCGCATTATTAAATGGTTTCGCTGCAACTTTTTGGCCACCGCAGTAAAATAAATCATTCACATGCTTTTTATAATTTTTTTCTTTAGTTGCAATATAGTTTTCTCTTTCTTCCTCGTAGTTCAAGATTGCATTAAGCAAGTCTTCATCTTTATCATAAACTTTTGACCATCCCCAACTTGTAACACCAGTCACAAATGCGATATTTTCTGTCAACTCATCTGACTCAATAGAATGACAATACTTTCCATCGGTAAATTCTCCTAACACTGAAACGGTAGGCACTACTTCCCAGCCTTCAGCACAAATATTTTGGATTCCACATCCATCACCATTAAAATTATCAGAATTGTTTCCAATTCCCTTACAAGATTCATCTCTCACTCTATGTTTTGGAAGAACACCTTCGTTTTCAAAACCACCTGCACATCCAGCAATGTGAGGAAATTTTTCTAAATCTTTAAAGCCTTCTCTATATCCATCGGCACAACCAACTTTAAATGACTCTTCCTCTTGATACTCATCACAAGATTTCTCTTCTTTAAATTCAATGATATAAGAGTGAACATTACCATCCTGGTCATCAAGTTTTACTTTTGTACCATCAGCAGAGAAGAAAGTAGCCCCATTAAAAGCATCTCTTCTTTGGAATTCACCATTCTCATCTTTATATAATTCATAACTTTCTATAGGCTTAACTAGGATTTTAAAATCTTCACCATTAAATGGTCCAATAACTCCACCATCAGTATTATACCAGTAATGAAATCTTCCCTCATATAGCTTATGAGAATTAGCTATTTCACCTTTATCTTTAAGTTCTCTTCCATCATCACTCAAGAAAATACCATCATCAAAGTTATTTCCATAAGTTTCTATATCCCAATTCACAACACTATTTGGTGAGCCATCATAATCTTCGCCCGCCATCTTATCTTTGTTATAGTAAAACTGGAAAGATAATCCATCTGGTCCTTCATAAAGATAAGCATGAGACTTATATCCTTGAGGAGACGGCCCAATGTGTGGATGAGCAGACCATGAGAAATAATTATAATTATCAGCAGCTTTAAACTGACCTTTATAAGATATTATCTCAACTGGTTCTGTATCAGCTATGCCATCACCATCTTTATCGATTGAGATTGTTAATACTTTTCCTTTCTCACATTCTTCTCCATCGACAACACATTTATCATGCTCATAACTACCATCAAACTTAATGATTCCATCATCACAAATTCCTATTTGCTCTTCTTGTTCACATACTTCTCCAGAAGCTACTGATGATTCAGCAAATCTAATTCTCTTTACAGATTTGCCATGAGCTATTATAGATCCTAAGTATTCACAGTTTTTCGGTCTGATTAGCTTACAAGCGTCTTCAGAGAATGATCCAGACCAATCTCCAAATGATCCATTAATACATCTTCTTTTTTGAATCTCTGCATGACATCTTTCACCATCTATTAAATAAGCCAGAGCTTTTTCATATTTTTTTCTAGATTCATACTCTCCATGCTTCACATCTCCACAATCTTTTGGCTTTTCTGCAACTTCACATTTTCTATGTCTAAACTTTCCAGACCATTTAGACCACTGCCCATCAACACATTTCTTAACTTGCCTCTGAGAAACACATTTCTTATTCCAAGCAACCTTTCTATGTCTAAATCTTCTTCTCCTCTTAATGTCTCCCTCTTCACATACTGGCTCAGGTAAAATTGAACACTCATTATGAAGATAACTTCCACTCCAAGATGAAAGTTCTCCATCATGGCATTTTCGTTCTTGTTTTTCAGACTCACAACTTCCACCGAATTCAACTTCTGCTAATTTAAACTTTACTCTAGATTCACTAGCACCATGAGCGAGTGATCCACAATCCTTGGCACCATCGACAGAGCATTCGTCATATTTAAAACTTCCACTCCAAGCTGAAAAGTCACCGTTTTTACAAACTCTGGTTTGCTTTTCTGATTCACATTTTCCACCAAAGGCAACTGAAGAACTTCTAAACTTAATTCTAGATTCACTTGCTCCATGAGAAACATCTCCACATGACTTTGCTTTACCTACTTCACAACTTTCATGAATGAAACTTCCAGACCACTCAGAAAATGATCCATTATTACAAATTCTCTCTTGTTTTTCAGACTCACATTTTTCACCAAACCCCACTAAGCTTGATTTATATCTAACTCTCGATTCAGATGCTCCATTTGCTAAATCACCACAGCTTTTAGGACCATCTACATCACATGTTAGATTCGAATAACTACCACTCCAAGAAGAAAGAATTCCATTCGAACAAGATCTCTCTTGTTTTTCAGACTCACATTTCCTACCATGAGCCACAATAGATTCTTTATATCGAATTCTAGATTCACTATCTCCGTGAGCTAAATCCCCACAATTTTTTGGATCATCTATATTACATTTTTCATTAACGTAACTTCCACTCCAAGCAGAAAGAATTCCATTGTTACAACTTCTTTCTTGTTTTTCAGATTCGCAACTCTCACCATGAGCAACACTTGAGTTTTTAAACCTTACTCTTGATTCACTTGATCCATGAGCTAGATCACCGCACGACTTAGGCCCTTCAACACTACATGTTTCATGCTTAAAGCTTCCTGACCAAGAAGAAAAGGATCCATTTTGGCAAAGTCTTGCTTGCTTTTCAGACTCACAACTTCCACCAAAAGCAACACTTGAATTTTTATATCTTACTCTAGACTCAGAATTTCCATGAGCTACATCACCACAACTAGATGGATCAGAAATTTTACAAGTTGAATTCTCAAAAGATCCAGACCAATCTGTCAGGTTACCATTTTGACAACTTCTCGTTTGTTCTTCAGATTCACATTTACCGCCAAAGGCAACAGAAGATTCTCTAAATTGTATTCTTGATTCTGATTGTCCATGTGCTAGCTCACCACAATCTAAAGGTAAAACCTGAGGTTCTACTGAGCATGCATCAAAGAGCTGATCAATCCCTTCAAGCTCAACATCATTATGTAGATAAATTATATTTCCATCATGACAAAGTCGATCGACTAAATATTTCTCACAAACGTCTCCGTAAGGAACGGACTCTTTTTCATAAAAGATTAAATCTTCATCTCTTTGACCATGAAGCATTCCTTCTGCATCACAATTTGCAAAATTATCCTCAGGTTCTTCAATTTCATCTCTACCATCATCTTTAGATTCACCAGCTACAGTATCTTCAGGAAAAAAACTCGTGTCCTGACATGATATCAGGAATAAAAAACAGCAAACGTACCATAAAAATTTCATAGAGGTCTCCTTACCTAATCTCTTCTCGACCACATCTAGGATAGACCTGGAAGGAAAATTATAGATAATATATATGTAAACACAGTAATTTCAGCTACTTAAAGATTTCTTGAGAATTGTCCGAAATTGATTTAATCGCAAACTAAATTGGTCAGCTTTACCAGATTGTCTTTTCTTGATGCCTTATCAGCTTAATATTTCTTACTGGATTTGAGATATTGAAACTAAGATTCTTTAACTCGCCACCTCTAAAGACTTGTAAAGTATGAGTACTCTTTAAATCTAAATATTGAAGAATGTCTTTAAAAAAGCTTGGCTCTACTTTTATGTTATTTACTGCAAGTATTTCATCTCCAGCATTAACCCCAGCTTTATAACCAACTGAATCTAAGATGATAGATTTCACCATTAACTTTCCATCTATATTTTGTGTATTTAAACCTAAAGTATATTTAGGTCGATTATAATCTATCTCTACAAAATGTTTCTTAAGTTCTGATTCAAAATCAATTTCTTCTGTAGTTTCTAACATCTTTTCAAATTCAAAAGAAATTTCTTCATTAGAGATCTCTTTTAAAATTTCAAAAAACTCCTGCTTACTTATTCCTATTTCCGGTCTATCAAGATGATCCTTCCATAAAGCAATAACTAAATCTTTAATAGACTTTCCAATCTCTAATAATCTTGAATGAAGAATCAGAAAAACTAATCCACCTTTCAGATAGTAACTAATAGTTGAATTTCTAGAATTTTCATGAGGTCTATAAAGTTTAATCCAAGCATCATAAGAACTTGATTCTAAAGAATCAAACTTTCTACCAGGGATACTGAAGTATAAATTCAAATCGTCTCTAATAATATTCCAATATTCTTCTTTGGAAATAAGTCCAGTTTTCAATGTTAGATAATTATCCATAAAACTAGTTAATCCCTCCACTAGCCATAACATTGAAGTATAATTTTCATTAACATAATCAAATGGTCCAAGCTCTACAGGCCGTATTCTTTTCACATTCCAAGTATGAAAATACTCATGAGTCACAAGACAAAGCCACTTAATATAATCTGTCCTTTTATTAAGTTTTCTTCCATCAAAAGCTAGAACTGTTGAATTGGTATGCTCTAGCCCCCCATATAAATTGGGCCAGAAATGAGTTATAAAAGTATAGTGATCGTAAGGAACACCACCCATATATTCTGAGACTGTTTCAACAATTTTTTTAATATCGGCCTTTAAATTATTTTGGTGAGGAAAAGTTTTTCCATAGAATGCTAAAAAATGATTCTTCCCTTCAACTTGAAAGCCATCAGTGTCTTGACAACCAATTTCAATAGGACAATCCAATAAATCATCATAACTTTTAGCACTATACTTAAATACTTCTCTATCTTTTGAAACATCTTCAAGACCAGTATTCACTTTTGACCAAAGTGGTGGAAATCTTAACTCCAATTCTATATTAGAAAGAAAATGATTCTTTACACCCATAAATAAACAAGGCCCATGTAGAAATGCATGAGACTCATCGACATGAGAAGTTCGAACAGTTAACTCATGACAATAGATTTTATATTCAATAGATATCTTTTCAGTAGGATCAAAAATTTTCCAAGACCCTTTTGCAGTTTTTTGAAAATCAAGGTGCTTTCCTTTTTCATCTAAAATCTTCAAGCATGACAAATGCTTTGCATATTCTCTCATCAGATAAGATCCAGGAGACCAAGAAGGAAGAAAAACATTTAAGTTCTTCTCATTTATTCCTTCTAAATCCAGTCTGACTAAAACCTGATGTGTATGAGGTTGATCAATTGTAAGTAAGTATTTTGCAATCATATTTACATCCTAACAAATTGCTAATAATGTTCCTAGATATGTTAGATATTGATTTCACCAATTTTAATGAAAAAAAAGTTAAAATAAACTTTACCGATATTGCTCTAAAGCAAATAAATCTTATTCAAGAAAATGATTATACTTTGACTTCAAAATCTCTACGAGTTCAAATTTCAGGAAAAGAGTGTGATGGATTTCGATATGAAATTGGATTTGATGATAAAAAAGATCAAGATTATGAATTCTCAGCTCAAAAGCTAACCGTATATATGCAACCTTTCACAGCTTACTTTTGTCAAAATATTACAATTGATTATATTTCAGATGGAAGAAATGATATTGACGGTTTCATTGTAAAGAATCATGATCAAGATAGTTATCAAGGAAAATTTTTCAAGGATGAATAATGAAATATATCTTAATTTTACTTCTCTCTACTAATTTATTTTCTCATCACGAAGAGAAAGACTTCATTTCTGTAAATGGAGAATGCAATGAAAAAATATCTCCGGATCGATTTAGAATTGAATTTAGAGTAGAAGTCACTGATAAAGATCAAAAAAGATCAACGACTAAAGCTAATCAAATTTATTCTTCTTTAAAAAGAGAAATCAGTAAGATTGATCCAAAAGATTTAGAGCTCAATACTTCAACTTATAATGTAAGACCTGAGTATGAATGGACTAATAGAAAAAGAATCTACAAAGGGTTTAAAACAACACTTGGGTTAACTGTTGTTTCTAGCGAAATGGAAAAATCTGGAGAAATTATTGATGTAGGAAATAAAGTGAAAGTAAATAATATCCAGGGCCCAAATCCTTTTGTCGCTCTATCAACTTTTCAAAGAAAATATCGTGAATGTTTATCTAAAGCTGGCGAAGATGCAAAAAATAAAGCTTCTATGTTAGCAAAGTCATTAGGTGTTTCTCTTGGTAATGCCATTCAAGTCAATGAAACCAATTTTAACTCCTATAATAATCCCGTAAGAAGAAATGCTCCTATGATGAT
>JAHDHG010000098.1 GCA_020631435.1 Bacteriovoracaceae bacterium
TTTTTATACTCATCACATTCATGTTTGAACCCATCTTCTTCAACAGGAATATTCTTTCTTCCCTCTTTCATCCAAACAATTTTCTTTCCACAAAATTTACAATTTGCCATTTATTCTCTCGTTAGTTTTTTATAACTGATTCTTTTAGGAACTTCAGCATCATCACCTAATCTTCTCTTCTTATCGGCAAGATAATCAGAAAAGTTACCCTCAAACCATTCAACGTGAGAGTTGCCCTCAAAGGCCAATATATGAGTAGCTAACCTATCTAAAAAGTACCTATCGTGGGAAATAACAACCGCACATCCCGCATAATTCTCTAATGCTTCTTCTAATGCTCTTAAAGTATTTACATCCAAATCATTCGTAGGCTCATCTAGTAAAAGAACATTTCCTTCACTTTTAAGCATTTTTGCGAGGTGTACTCTATTTCTTTCCCCACCAGATAATTGAGAGACTTTTTTCTTCTGAATTTCTCCTGAAAAATTAAATCTCGCTACATAGGCCCTTGAATTAACCTCTTGCTTTCCAAGCTTGATTACATCTGCACCTTCAGAGATTTCTTCGACAATAGTTTTATCACTATCCATGAATCTGCCTTGATCAACATAAGAAAGCTTTACTGTTTCACCGACAGTAAATGTTCCTGTATCAGGCTTTTCTTGGCCTGTGATCATTTTAAAAAGTGTTGTTTTACCAGCACCGTTTGGACCAATAATTCCAACGATTCCACCAGGAGGAAGTTTGAAGTTAAGGTTTTCATAAAGTAATTTCTCACCAAATGCCTTAGCAATATTTTCTGCATTAATAACGACATCACCAAGTCTTGGCCCTGGTGGAATATATAAATCTGTTGTCTCGTTAGTTTTCTCAGTACCTTGTTTAAGTTTTTCTTCATACTGATTAATTCTAGCTTTACCTTTTGCTTGCCTAGCTTTTTGTGAAGACTTAATCCAATCAAGTTCTTTAGCGAGAGCTTTTTGCCTCTTTGACTCTTGCTTCTCTTCAGTGGCAAGTTTCTTTTGTTTTTGATCTAACCAAGAAGAATAGTTTCCTTCAAAAGGAACACCCTTACCTCGATCTAGTTCTAAAATCCAACCAGCAACATTATCAAGAAAGTATCTATCGTGGGTTACAGCTATAACTGTTCCCTTATAATTTTGTAGATGTCTTTCTAACCAATAAACAGTCTCTGCATCTAAGTGGTTCGTAGGTTCATCTAATAAAAGAACATCCGGCTCTTGAAGTAAAAGTCTGCAAAGAGCAACTCTTCTTTTCTCACCACCTGATAAAGTTTCAATTTTCTGATCACTAGGCGGACATCTTAACGCGTCCATAGCAAGATCTAATCTTGAATCTAAATCCCAAGCATTCATGGCATCTAATTTATCTTGAAGCTTTCCTTGTTTTTCTAAAAGCTCATTCATTTGATTATCATCCATTGGCTCGGCAAACTTAGCATTGATTTCATCGTATTCTTTTAAAAGCTCTGCAACCTCACCAGCTCCTTCTCTCACTATATCCATCACTGTTTTATTAGGATCAAGTTGTGGTTCTTGCTCAAGGTAACCAATTGAAATATCTTTATTAACATTTACCTCACCAGAGTAATCATCATCTACTCCTGCAATGATTCTTAATAATGTTGATTTACCTGCTCCATTGAAACCCAAGACACCAATCTTGGCTCCCAGAAAAAATGAAAGTGAAATATCTTTTAAAGTAGTTTTACCACCTGGGTAAGATTTAGAAACTTTATACATCGAAAAGATGATTTTTTTGTCCATTGATGCTCCTCATTAAAGAAGCTAGAATTTAACATTTTTATGTTAATAGAGCAATTAGACTAAAAGAAGACTCCTCCACCGATAGTTGCGGAATAATAGGTTTTTAAGTCTTCATATTGTGGTTTATCGTATTGAATGGTTGTTGTTTTAAAATTTGTAAACCCTTCATACTTATTATCTTGTGAGCTAGGAGTAAAGCTAGTCATACTGCCTTTAATAAAAGAAAAATATCTTAATCTATTCACAAATCGAATACCAAAATTTAACTTAAATTCAGTAAAATTTACTGTTGATCTTCTATGAAGTCTTACAGCGCTGGTGTCAGTAAATCGAACTCTTTCTTTCCTCCATCCTATCCCATACTCTCCTGAGATAAATGGTCCCATTAAGAGTTGTCCAACTTTAAAGTTTAAATTAAGACCAACTTCTCCAGTTATATCGAGATGAGACATTCCATAAAAAACATATGACAATGTTTGGTTTTCATTATCTTCCTTTCCATCTTCTTCGTCTGTATTTACTAGCCTAGAATACGTAAAGTTCGCTTCCAGAAATGGAGATATCATTTTATCAACTAAAAACTCCATTCCGGCATGTGTACCAATACTAAAAGCAAAGTCAGGAGTATATTTTTCTATATCTATTTCTCCTGAGAAATTAAATGTGTCAGCAGCAGGAGCATTGGCTTTTGCCATCTCAGTAAATGCTGCACCAGCATCAAAACCTAAGTAAAATTTTCTATTATTAATATTCTGAGAACTCGCAATGAATGATAAAAATAACGTACAAATTAAAATCTTCATAAAATCATTTTATGGCCCCCAAAATAATAAATAAACATTTAATTAAAACAATTTCTCTATTATTTGGAGATTTAAGTAAAAGAAGGTTGGTAAAATAAATATAATACTTAAAATAACTTTGAGGCCCTTCGTACAATCGTCAAATTTTTGAAATCTGTCATTTTGAAGAAAAATTAACTCAGATTCAATAAGATCTAAATTCGTTTTCATATTTTTTCCGTTAGTTCTATATTCATAAATTGTCGTAAAGAAAATTGAAAGCAGAGCAGTGAGGTCTGGGTCTTTAACTTTCTCCAAAGAGTTAAAATTAATTTCATCTAAAATCTCTTGAGTACTTAAACTTGTATTCTGTAGTACTGAAAGTTTTATAATTTCTCTAATCAAGATATTCAGAGAGTTAAATAGTTTCAAATAAATCAAATGAAATGTTGATACAGAAATAACAATCAAAAGAATGAAAACTGGAAAAATATAAAAATAAGAATCGATCTTAACTTCTAATTGAAAGATTAAAAAAAACGAATAACAAAATATGAAAAATAACAAAAAACCATTCTGTATCAATAAAGATTTTAATCGATCATTAATTTTTTTATCTAATTGTAATTTAGAGATTAAATGTTTTCTAAAGTTCTTTAATAAAGGAGTGATATTAACTCCATGCTTCCTCTCAGTTTCTAAAATAATAAAAAGAAGAGAGCTAAAAAAAGAATAATGATTTAAATTAATTTTTGACTGAGGATTTAAGATCTTTTTAGAAATATTTTTTCTTAAACTCAATCCCTCTTTATAGTCTGAATTTAGGAGAAATGAGACTATTTCATCCCAGAAAAGCTGGATTAAAACTGATAAAAAAACTCCAAAAATTAGATGACGATGAATAAGCATTGCGTTATTATCAAATTATACAATTAAAGGCAAAAGACTTGTCTTCAAATATTTCAGTTATAAAAAGGATTGAAGATGACTGATATTGATAAACTACAATTTTTAGCTCAAGAGTTTGATCCTTTCTCACCTATTGGAGAAAGAAGTTTATCGTATTTGAAAGATTTAAATTTAGATCATTTTGTAAATGATCCTTTTTCTTTAACAAATGAAGTTTTAAAAAGACTTCATGATCATGAAATCACTAAACCATTGCAATGATTAAAGTTACCAATGTTTCAAAAACATTTAAGGTTCCTAGAAAGGATCCAGGATTAAAAAGTGCATTCAAAGCACTTTTTAAAAGAGAATATATCACGAAGCAGGCACTAGATAATGTTTCTATTGAAATTAAAGAAGGTGAAATAATCGGCCTAGTTGGGGCCAATGGAGCAGGAAAAACAACTCTAGTAAAAATTCTCAGTGGAATTATTTCAAGAACTGATGGTGACGTATCTATTTTAGGCTTCGATCCTTGGAAGCGAGAAGATGCTTATAGATCTCAGTTAGCACTAATCATGGGACAGAAAGCTCAATTATGGTGGGATCTTCCAGCGCACGATAGCTACCTACTTTTAAAAGAAATTTATCAAATTCCCAATAAACGATTTGAAGATAATTTAAAATTATTATCTGAAAAGTTATTTGTGACCAAGCAGCTTCATGTTCCAGTAAGAAAGCTGAGTCTGGGTGAAAGAATGAAAATGGAGATTGTTGCCGCTCTTCTTCATGATCCTAAAATTATCTTTCTAGATGAACCAACTATTGGCCTGGATATTATTTCTCAAAAAGCGATTAGATCTTTTCTAAGTCAGTACATGAAAGAGCGAAACCCTATTATTATTCTGACTAGTCATTATATGCAAGATATTGAGGAGCTCTGTCCGAGACTTGCTTTGATGAGAGCTGGTGAAATTGTATACGATGGCCCATTAAATAATATTATAAATAAATCTGGAGCCTTGAGAACTTTAAGTTTTGATATTGATCATGAAAGATCTGGACTTGGTGAGTTTTTTGATAAGAAAGAATTAACGATGAATTGCAATGAGAACAAAGTTTCTGTTCAAATTCATAAAGACGAACTCTCGATAGTGCTTAAGGACTTATTAAACAGCTTTAATGTTTCTAATTTATCAACAACAAGAATCGATATAGATTCAGTTATTGAATCATATTTAAGTTATGAAAAAAAGAATTAATATTTTTTTTCAATCATTAAGTATTGAACTTAGAAATATTTTCGTCTATCAATTTGAATTCTGGGTCGGTGTTCTTTCAACTACCCTAATACCAATTTTAGTTTCTTACCTCTTATGGAAATCCATCTATGAAAGTCGTGGTGTCGAAACGATGAATGGATTTAGTTTATCAGGGATGGTTCTTTATTATTTTTGCATTACAATTTCTTGGAAAGCTGTATTTTCTAAAGCATCTGGATTTATAGCTAGAGATATTTATTATGGTGGATTAAATAAATATCTTATCTATCCTATTTCATATTTAAATTTTAAACTTGGTGAATACTTTGCTAAGAGTTTATTTTTTTACGTCAACTTATTATTATTTTTATTATTTTATTATTTTTATTGGGGCAATGATTTAACAATTTTAAGTGTTTCAAAAGGTATGATTCTCATCATCTTTTCTACGATAATTTATTATTTTATCACTTGTATGACGGAGTACCTTACATTCTGGGTAGAGAACACTTGGAGTTTAGCAATCTTGATGAGATCTATAGTGGGCTTTGGTGGTGGCGTCTTAATGCCACTATCTTTCTACCCAGAGACCGTTCAAAACTTACTGCATTTTACTCCATTTCCATTCTTACTTTATTATCCAGTCTTAATTTTATTAAATAAAGAAAGCTCCTTCTCATTTCTTGAAAACTTTGGAGTATTAATCTTTTGGAATATAGTGTTTTTCTTAATCACAAGATTCATCTGGAACAAAGGTAAATACCAATACAGTGGAGTTGGTATTTGAGATACTTTAAACTTTACGCTCATTTTTTAAGGTTTTCTTTTACTAAGGCCCTACAGTTCAGAGTTGATTTTACATTTAGAATTCTAATGGATCTAGTCTATCATATTTTGAATCTAGCGTTCTTTAAACTTCTCTTTAACCATACCAATTTTATTGGTGGATGGAGTGAATCACAAGTCACTTTATTTGTTACTAGCTTTATACTGTTTGATGGAATATATATGACAGTCTTCGCCACTAATGCTTGGTGGCTCCCTGAGCATATTAATAAAGGTGAACTTGATCATTATTTAACTAAACCAGTTTCTCCATTTTTCATCTTTAGCTTTAGAGAGTTTGCTGCAAATTCATTTATAAATCTTCTATTTGGAATTGGTATTTTCATTTGGGGACTCACTCAAGTTCAAATGAGCTTTAATTATTTATCGCTGGCCATCTATGTTTTACTTCTTTTAAATGGAACATTCCTATTTTATATGATGTCAGTATTAATGACATTGCCAGTTTTTTGGACTCAATCACCACGTGGCTTTGAATTACTTCTTCACGGTATAGATCCTGTACTAAAGTACCCTATTGGTATTCAAAATAAGTTTTTGAGAGTGTTTTTTACATTCTTTTTGCCTATGAATCTTGTATGTAGCCTTCCCGCCCAATTTTTCTTTGGTGAAAATGCTTATCAGCACCTTTTAATAATTATTGCTGTAACTTTGATTTTTTCTAAATTAGTTCTTATTCTCTGGAATAAAGGACTTAGACAATACTCTGGAGCTTCTAGTTAGTTTGCAACACTAAAACATTTAGGTAGCATAAAGTAAATGAAACGAAATCAAATTCTATCAATTGTTTTAGTATTATTCACTCTTGGGATAATTTATTTTATTGCTGGTGGCGAAGAAAAAGAAGAAACCGGCCGGAGAAGAAAAGTTATTTCTTATCAAGAACAAATTAGAACTGAAGATAAACAAAATACAAAAGCCACTAAAGTGAATACAGAGTCTAAGGAAATTAGAAAAAATACAAATGAAAGTTTAGAGCTTGATGAACTCTTAGATGATATTTCGGATCAAATCACTGATTGCCAGAAAACTGTAGAAAAACTATTTCCTGAAAATGATGACGGTTCTCTTCCTTATAAGACTGCTTCAGAAGTAAAAAATGCACTTTCAAAGTTTTATAAAGTCACCAATGATAAGCTTGATAATGTTGGAAAAGTTGTAAAGTTTTTAGAAAACGCTGACTCCTCTAAACTGGATGCAAAGAAAACGTTTGAAAATATTTCTAATATCGATGATTGTGGTGATTTTGAAGAAGAGAATATTATCGACTCTGTTGTCTCTTTTCTTTCAGAATATACATTTTCCCAAGCTGAGAAAAAGTCTATTGCAAAGCATTTAATTAATAGCTTTCTTACTCAAATCAATAAACCTATAGGTCTTCATCATATCGTTTCCAAGGTAGAATCAATAGAAACTATGATTGATGAAGAGATTATTCCACCATCTCTTGAAGCCGACTTGGAGAGGATGAATCAAACTCTAGAGGATATAGAATCTGATTTCAGAGCAGTTATTCCTAAAGATTTCGCTACTAAAGATTTTTTTACTCCTGAGGAGATTTTGCTATTAAAGTCCAGAGAAGATGAAGTTATCGAGAAAATCAAGATTCCTTTAAAAGAGTTCTTATCTCAAATCCAAGAAGAGCTTTCTAGGTAATTTAGCTGTATAAATATTAAACAATTTCACAAATAGCTTACTTAAAAAATTGTCATATTTTTTTAATCTTTATATTTTTTTGATTTCATAAAAAAATATTTTTTTTCAGTAACAATTTTAAATCGCACTCGAATGATCTTATACCAATCAGTGTTGATTGTTTTTCTAGGAGAAAAAATGAAAAAATTATTTTTATTATTTACTGTGTTTAGTTTTAACCTTTTCAGTGAAACCCTTCATTTAGAAGAAGGTGCTGAGTCTACTCGGATCAAAGCATTTTCTTCTTCACTTTACGGTGTATCTATCACTAAAAATTATGGATTTGAAAACTTTGAATTAATTGATGGATGTACGGGATCTACTTATTCTGGACAATGTGCTGGTAAGCATAAAGTTTTAGTTTATAAAGGTGATAAATGTGAAGCAGACACAATGAAAGTTGAAGTTCAAAAAATAATAGACCCTGGAACTTATAGCTATTGGGGTAACACAGGTGCTGTAAAAGAAAAAGAAACTATCACTATTTATTGCTCAGACGAGGCTGAATTAACTAATCAGGAAGATGAAAAACCAAAAGTTAAAAAGAAAAAGAGTAGAAAAATAATGAAAAGAGCTAACAAGAGAAAGAGCAGAAAGGTTAGAAGAAAAAGAAATAGTAGAAGCAGAAGATTAAAATAAACGATTTTTGCTCAATCTATAATAGAAAAGACGAATTCTAGTGATAGGATTCGTCTTTTTTTTATGCTACAATGAAATTTATCTATTTGGGGGTGCCCTGGTTTCGACAGGGATTCTGAAGGATTAAGTGCGTGTCGGGGTTGATCTCCTGGCCTCGTTAAAAAGGAGATCGAACATTATTTGGTGAAAGAAATTTCGCTTTAGCTGCCTAATCAAACGATTACACAGTTAATGAGGGGCCTACACCAATAACAAAAAGTAGGTAAAGTCTGTTGTGAGTCCGACGGAAAAAGAAATTCTCTGAAGATCAGCTGGGGACCTTCATAAAAAAGACCCAGTGGTTGGCAACATTTAGAAAAAAGTTGTAAACCCGCTTTGAGGTTTAGAAAAGCTACACACGTAGATCTTTTTACTAGACGGATTTCTGGACGCGAGTTCGATTCTCGCCACCTCCACCATCTGTAAAGATGGAAATTCACAGGGAAATTAAAATGGCTTTAAATATATGATTAGAGCCATTATTATAGTGTTTAGAAAAATTAAAGAAATTGAGAAAAAAGAGAAATCTAAAATGTGGTTAAAATATGGTTAAAAGTATTTTTAATTACTCATTTTGCAACTAATACCATTACCATTTACAACATAACTTATATTACCTGAAACAGTTGCTAAGGAATGATCTTTTAACTCTAGAGATTGCCTACTCTTAACTTTTTTCCTCTTGCCTCTTTTCACTTTAAAAGTAACTATTGAGAATTTAAAATTATCTCCACCTCTAATCAATTCGTTAGTCTCAAAAATTAATCTATCTGTTTCGGAGGCATTTTCTTTTAATTTAGCCACTTTAGAAGTGTTTTCAATAACAAGATCAAAATTACCAAGGTTGATACAACTTTCATTTAAGGTAGATAGTTCAGTGCTTTCTTGTGGCTGTATCACCAACTCCCCAGATCCTTTTGAATTTGATATTGATGTTGAGCAAATTGATGTAACTACACCTTCAGATAAATGCTCACAATCTATTGAAATGTCCGCAAATACTAATGAGTTTCCAAGCAAAGCCATAATAGCAAAAAGTTTCATATAATCTCCAATTTAATTATCATTGGGGGAGTTATACACTTAGCAATTCAACTATTCTATAAGGTAGTATTTTTTACAGGTTTTACTTAATCATTTTCAGTACAGATTTATCAGCATCACAGATAGATCCAAAACTCACAACACTAGATTGTTTTTTCATATACTCTTCGGACAAGTGAGTATATCTCTGAGTAGTATTAAAAGACTTATGTCCCAATAACTTTTGTAAAGCCTGAAGATCTCCCCCATTCATTGCATGGTGAGATGCATAAGTATGCCTTAGATCATGAAATCTAAACTTTTCACTCAAGCCTGCTTTTCTAAGAGCCTTTTTAAATTCTCTTTGAGAAACATGATTAATATCAAATGGCCTTCCATCTTCTCTAGTAAATACATATTGAGGTGATTTTTGAGTTTTATGAATTTTCTTTAAAATAGATAAACTCACTTCATCTAATGGAATTAACCTCTTACTTTTAGTTTTAGTGAAGTCTTGAAGCCCTTTCCTAGTCATTGTCCTAGTAACTTCAATACTTCCTTGAGAATCTTTCAGAATAACCCTATCCCAACATAGACCAACTAACTCTCCAAGTCTTAGACCACAATTCATTGCAATCAAGATCATATCTCTAATCACCATGCCTCTTGAAGCTAGAAGTAATTGCTCAACTTCCATTGCTGAAAGATATACATCTTCTTTTTCTTGTACTCTTAACTCTTTAAAGCCATAAATTGGGCTTTTAGGTAAGTAATTCCATCTAACAGCATCATTAAGCATCGTTTTTAGAACTGTTATAATTTTATTGTTAGTTCGATTTGATAAACCTTTCTTTTTTAAAAGGTTTTGAAATTTCCCCATCTGTTCAAATGTCAATTGACCTATTCCTATATTTCCCAAACTTGGAATAATATGATTTTTAAAATCAGCTTTGTAACATTCAATTGTTCTCTCAGATTTTTGAGAGGATACAGTCTCAAACCAGCTTGCTGAAAATTCTTTTATTTTCAATTGAGGTTTAAAAGCATTCCCAGTCGCTCT
>JAHDHG010000099.1 GCA_020631435.1 Bacteriovoracaceae bacterium
AGTTTTGATTCGATCACTGATTTTTCAGTAGAGCTTACAAATTTGCTATTAATCGTAAAAGCTTGACCTGTATAAAGCCCAGAGATGATATTACTTTTAAATTTCTTGAAAGCTGAAATTGATTGTTGGTTACTCGCGAGTATTCTAAAATCAATAGGGAGCTTTTGATATTGACCAGTGCTCTTGTTAAAAACTGGAATATTGATACTATTTTCTTTTAATGAATAAGATCCAATTTTCTTTTTTGCTACTTTCTTTTCAGAAGTTTTCTTAATTACATCTTTAACTTTAGTTTTGGTTGTTTTCACAGGAGTCTTCTGAGTTTTTATTGCTAGTTTCTCTTTAACTGCTTTCTTAGACATACTTTTAGATTTGAGAAGTGCTATTTTCTCTTGAATAGAGTTAGGCACTTCTAGTGATGCGATCTCTCTATTTTTTTGAAGATTTTTCTTTTCAAACTCTACTTTAGCAATTTCATCTTGGACAAGAGTATTTTCTTGTTTCACTTCTTCACTAGGTCTAAAGTCATTAAAGCTTATTGTCTCAGACGAATCTTGGTAAATAATATTTCTAGATGATTGCCATATATTAAACACGCAAAAGCCAAATATGAGTAGAGATAGTACTCCAACTCTAAAATTATTGAGGATTCTGAATTCGTCATTTTGTTTTTTACTCATGAAGAATATTTTAATGCTATTTGTAATTTCATTAAAGAAGGGAGTGATTTTCCTAGAGCAACTTGCTAGAATTACAGGAAATATGGAATATCTAGACTTTGAAAAACCTATTCAGGAGTTAGAAGCTCAAGTATCTGAGCTTGAAACAAAAACTCATGAAACAAATATCGATTTATCAGATCAAATTACGGATTTGAAAAATAAAATTAGTGAGTTAATTCAAGATACTTATTCATCGTTATCACCTTGGAAAAGAGTTCAATTATCAAGGCATCCTAAAAGGCCCCACGCTATAGACTACATCAATTTAGTCTTTGATCAATTTGAAGAACTTTCTGGAGATAGATCTTATATTGATGATCAATCAATTATTGCTGGATGTGGCTATATCGATAATCAAAAGTTTTTCTGTATTGGAATTGAAAAGGGGCGCAAGACTAGCGATAAAATCAAAAGAAATTTTGGAATGCCTAATCCTGAAGGATATAGAAAAGCTTTACGTATTGCTGAGCTAGCTTCACAGTTTTCAATTCCTTTGATTACTTTCGTTGATACTCCTGGAGCTTATCCTGGAATTGGAGCTGAAGAAAGAGGTCAGGCGTTTGCAATTGCAAATAATATTGAAAAGTTTTTTGGCCTTAAGGTTCCGATTATTTCAATCATTATTGGCGAGGGAGGATCTGGAGGAGCTCTAGGTTTGGCAGTTGCTGATTCTGTCTTAATGCAAGAGTATTCAGTTTACTCAGTAATCTCTCCTGAGTCTTGTGCCTCCATACTATGGTCTGATACCAAGATGACTGAGCAAGCTGCCAATGCACTAAAACTTCATCCTGAAAAAGCCAAAGAGCTAGGGGTGATTGATGGAATTATTTCTGAACCTCCTGGTGGAGCACATAGAAATTTTGAGAAGGCTGCGGCAGTAGTAAAAAAAGAAATTCTTAATCACTATAAAAATCTTTCAATGATAAAAACAGAGCAGCTATTAGAACAAAGAAGTGAAAAATTTCGAAAAATTGGAAATCAATATTTTAAATAAGGAACATTAATGAGCATTTATTCTATGACGGGTTTCAGTCGAACTGAAACAGATATTTTAGATTTTGAAGTTACTTGCGAGTTAAAGTCTGTGAATAATAGATTTAAAGATTTTAAATTTAGAACTCCTCATATCTTAAACCAGATAGAGCTTGATTTGAAAAAGTTATGTGAAAAGTATATTTCAAGAGGAAGCTTAGATATTAATATCCATATTAAAAGAAAGAAATCGCAAGATGAGTTTTCTTTAGATTTTAATAAGATTAATTCTTTTTTGAAGGTCTTTAAAGAAAATGTAACATCTGATTATATTTTAAACCCAACTCATTTTTTAAAAAACGAGTTTTATCAAGATGCTGACAAAAGTAAAGAAGAGACCTTGTTTATAGAGGTAAAAAAAGTGTTTGAAGAGACTTTAAAGAAATTACAGCTATCAAGAGAGAATGAGGGAAAAGGATTACTCGCCATTATGCTTGAAAATACTGATTTGCTCGAAAGTCATTTAGGTAAAATTAATGAGTATAAAAAGTCGAATAAAGATAAAGTTGAGTCTAAATTAAAAGAGAAACTACAAGAAAGAAATATAGAGCTAGAAGATGATCAAAGACTCTACAAAGAAATTATTTTTTATCTTGAAAAATTGGACATTGATGAAGAGACTGATCGAGCGAAAATTCACATAGACAAATTAAAAGCAAATTTAGCATCAAGTGGAGTGACGAAAGGCAGAGAGATTGAGTTTACTCTTCAGGAATTAAACCGAGAGGTAAATACAATAGGATCAAAGTCACACCATGAGAAAATTACTGAATCTGTGATAAAATGTAAGTCGTACTTAGAAAAAATGAGAGAGCAAGCACTTAATATTCAGTAATGAATCAGGAATGAAAAAGAGCACCGGAAAAATTATTATTATCGTAGCACCTTCTGGAACTGGGAAGTCTACTTTACTTAAGATGATTTTTAATGAATTTCCAAGTTTATTATGGTCTGTTTCAACGACTACAAGAGAAAAAAGGCCTGGAGAATTAGAAGGAAAAGACTATTTTTATACTTCTAAGGATAAATTTGAATCTATGATAAAGCATAATGAGTTTATTGAATGGGCCAAAGTTCATGGGAATTATTATGGAACTTCTAGGGCCTACTTAAGTAAAGTTATTTCTGAAGGTAATATTGTAGTTTGTGATTTAGATGTTCAAGGAACAGATTCAATGATCCAAAATTTCCCTGATCATACCCGAGCGATCTTTATTGAACCACCATCCATCGAAACCTTAAGATTAAGGTTGAGAAAAAGAGCTACTGATGATACTGGTGTAATTAATACTAGAGTGAATAATGCGAAATCAGAGTTATTAAGAAAACATGATTTTCATTATTTAGTTAAAAATGATGACCTTGATTCTGCCTATGAGCAACTAAGGTCTATATTTCGTGAGATAATAGGTTAATGCTTAAGGAGAGATTAGATTTTGGACATGAGCCGGATCTTACCATTGATGAGCTGGTAAGAAGAGTCAAATTGTATCATGAAGATGCAGATGGTGAGTTTATTAAAAAGGCTTATGAATTCGCTGCTCATGCACATAGAAATCAAAAAAGAAGTTCTGGAGAGCCTTATATCATTCATCCTTTAAATGTTAGTGGAACACTTGTTAAACTTAAGATGGATGTTGAAACAATTATAGCTGGTCTTCTTCATGACGTGGTTGAAGACTGTGATGTGACTCATGAAGAAATAGAATCAGAGTTTTCTAAAAATATATCTCAAATTGTAGTAGGGCTTACAAAAATCTCTAAAATGAAGTTTAGATCTAAAGAAGAGTCTCAAGCTGAAAACTTTAGAAAGATGGTTGTGGCCATGGCGAAAGATCTAAGAGTTATCATGGTTAAACTTGCAGATCGAATGCATAATATGAGAACTCTTCAATACGTTTCAGCTGAAAAGCAGATGAAGGTAGCTTCTGAGACTTTAGATATTTATGTTCCATTAGCAGGAAGGCTAGGTATTAACTCAGTGAAAGGTGAGTTAGAAGATTTATGCTTAAGATTTATGCACCCGGAGTTTTATTATAAGCTTTCAGATAAAGTAGCTATGAAAAAAAGTGAAAGGGAATCTTATATAAGAGATACGATCCAGCTAATAAAAAAGAAGCTTGATGAATATAATGTAAAAGGAGAAGTTTCAGGAAGACCAAAAACATTTTTTTCAATTTACAAAAAAATGAGTGGGCAAGGAGTTGGGTTTGAGCAGATTCAAGATCTCTTAGCTTTTAGAATCATCGTTAATAATATCTCCGAATGTTATAAAGGCCTTGGAATTATACACTCTGCTTTTAAGCCAGTTCCAGGAAGATTCAAGGATTATATTGCAATTCCCAAGGCAAATAACTACCAGAGTTTACATACCACTGTTTTAGGTCCTAGTGCTGAGAGAGTTGAAATTCAAATTAGAACTGAAGAGATGCATGAAGTTGCTGAAAAAGGAATTGCTGCTCATTGGAAATATAAAGAGTCTGGAGGTTCTTCCTCTTTAAAACCAAAAACTTTGGATTGGGTACAAGAATTAGTTGAATTGAATAAAGATGTTGGTGATAACACTGACTTTATGGATGTTGTAAAAAACGACATTGATATTGGAGGAGTATTTGTATTTACTCCTAACGGTGATGTGATTGAATTAAGATATGGAGCAACTCCTCTTGATTTTGCCTACGCTGTTCATACTCAAGTAGGTCATAAATGTGTGGGAGCAAAAGTTAATGGAAAGATTGTTCCGTTAAGATTTAAGTTAAGATCGGGAGATAGTGTTGAGGTCTTAACGAGTAAAAACCAAGAACCTACAAAAGACTGGCTTAAGATAGTTAAATCTTCTAGGGCAAAAACAAAAATTAGACAGTATTTATCACAACAAGAAAGAGAGAAGAATAAAGAACTTGGTGAGCAGATGCTAGAGCAAGCTCTTAAAGTTTATCAGACAAATATTAAAACTCTAGATAAGAAAGGTGAATTCAAAAAAGCATTTGATTCGCTACATGCTAGAAATCTTGAAGAACTTTATATACACGTTGCTTCTGGTCGAAGTTCAGTAAAAGAAGTTTTGAAATTAATTCCTTCCATTGATTTTCAAGATGATGAAGAGAAGACAAAGAAAATCGAGTCTTTTGTTCAAAAAATTACTAAAACTGCAAAACGGTCTGCCAATAAATCAAATGCCGTGATTGTTGATGGACTTGAAGATATAGAAGTGAGAATGGGTAGATGTTGTAATCCTATTCCTGGTGATTCGATTACTGGATTTATTACAAAAGGTAGGGGAATTACAATACATTCTAAAAAATGTGAGAAAGTGATGGAGCATGGAGGAGTAAGATCTGTTCATGTTGAGTGGAATAGTGAATACAACTTCAAACATCCAGTAAATATTAAGGTGATAACAGAAGATAAACCAGGAATACTCGCATCAATTTCTAATGCAATTAATAATATTGGAATTAATATCAGATCAGCTCATGCAAAGTCACTACCAGATCAAAAAGGTAGTTTTATCTTTGAAGTGGAAGTTAGAGATTATAGTGAATTCTTAAAAACGATTTCTGTAATAGAAGCAAGAGAAGAAGTGATCAGCGTCTCTAGAGCTTAGGGTCTGTTATCAAATTGAATTATTTATATCCGTGATAAAGTACATGAATCGGATTGAAAACTGTTAGCACAACTTTTTCAAAAGTATTTAATCCATTTCTTCTCAATTTTTTTGTTAGCTGATAGGTCGCTTCGCCCCATAACCAACCACCAACAGGAGTTGTAATCATATCTTGAATACTTGGTCTTTCAATCGTGGCTTCAATTCCATACTCCCAAACCAGAGATTTATAGTTTGCGTACATGAAAGATTTATAAGCGGAATAACCTTTCTCTCTCATTGATAAATAATAGAGAGATCCGTTATAAGGATGTGCGATATAATTAGTAAAAGCAGAATCTTTGTCCCAAACTGGTGGCTTGGTCCAAGCTTCTTTTAAATGTCTTCCAATATTTTTCCCATAAGGCTCATCTGGCCAAAGTGTTTCTGATCTTGGTTGATTAAGTAGTCTAATAAAGTTTGCAGTAGAAAGACCAAGAAGAATGAAATCTCTTTTTAGGAAGTCACCATAAGTTTCTCCTGCCGAGGTTTTTTTATCAAACCAGGCAGTGGATTCTAAAGAATCAATTCCTCTCCCATCTGTCTCTTCGTATTCTTTGATGCCGAAATCTTCAAGCTTCTTTTTTTGAGTATCAGCAAAGGAAATATTAAGAATTAATAGAAGGGATAATAATTTCATAAGTGTCAATATAGGAATTTTATTTAGCTCTGGCAACTCTATAAGGTTAAGATTTCAGCGTCACCTTCAGTAATAAGAATCGTGTGCTCGAACTGAGCAGAAGGCTTCTTGTCTTCAGTAATGACAGTCCAGCCATCATTTAAAAGCTTACAATGTCTTTTACCAAGATTAATCATTGGCTCAATAGTAAAAGTCATTCCAGGTTTAAGCTCTACACCAGTTCCTTTTTTTCCGTAATGAAGAACCTGAGGATCTTCATGAAAATCTCTTCCAATTCCATGACCACAGTATTCTCTAACTACTGAATATCCATGTCCCTCAGCAATTTCTTGAATACAAGCTCCTATATCACCAAGTCTAGCTCCGGCTTTAGACACTTTGATTGATTCTTCAAGGCAATGCTTTGTTATATCAACAAGTTTAATTATTTCTGGATCGACATTTCCTATAAGAAAAGTTTTATTAGTATCACCGTGGTAGTTATTTAAAATTGTGGTGACGTCAATATTTAAAATATCTCCATCTTTAAGAATATCTTTCTCGTTTGGAATTCCATGACAAATGACCTCATTTAAAGATGTACATACTGACTTTGGAAAACCATGATAATTTAGCGGAGCAGGAATAGCGTTATGTTCAAGAATGAAGTTATGACAAAGAGTGTTAACTTCTTCGGTACTCATGCCAATTTCTAATTTAGATTCAATATATTTAAGTGTATCAGCTGCAAGTTTGCAGGTTTGTCTCATTAACTCAATTTCTCTTTCAGATTTTATCTTTATCATTTTTAAGGTTTTAGCAAAAGTATGAGATCATGTCACATATGAGTAGATGCCTAGATTTAGAAAAAAGTTATCTGACATTTCCTGGAAATGGAGTTCATACAGTTAAGACTGCTGAAGATAAGAAAAAAGCTGTTATTAAGAAACTTTACGGAGTAAAAACTTTTGAAGAAGCTCATACTGCTTGGCTTTCAAGTTTTGATCATATTGATTCTAATATATTTCTTTTAGGAGTTCCTTCTGATGTAGGTGCAGGGATTGTACGAGGATCAAATTGGGGCCCACTAGCATTAAGAGAAAAAATAGAAGATCAATATTTTGATCTTGGTGATATTAAAGTCATCCCACATTTAATTCATGATAAATATTTAAACGATTCCACGATTAAAAAAATTCAAGATCATCTCAAGAGACCTGATCTTCCAGTCTGCCCTTTATCAATCCTAGAAAAGGTGAGTGGAGATTTTTTTTCAAAATCAAAAGATCATTTATTAATTCTAGGAGGAGATCACTCTATTTCTAGGCCTATTTTGGAGAGTTATCTGGATAAAAACTCTGATGTTGGAATATTACATTTTGATGCACACACTGATTTAATGGAATCGAGGTTAGGTGTTGATCAATGCTTTGCAACTTGGGCTTATCATATATGTAAAAAATTAGATAATCCTCAAAAAATGATTCAGGTAGGGATAAGATCTAGTGGAAAAGACAAAGGGTATTGGGAAAATTTAATGGGACTTACTCAATATTGGACTAAAGATGTTGAAAATGTTGGAGTGAATGAGCTGGCAAAAAAGATAGTCGAACAATATCAAAAAACTGGCTGTAAAAAACTATATATGAGTTTTGATATAGATGTCTTTGATGTTTCATTTGCATCAGCAACTGGAACCCCTGAAGCTAATGGATTATCGCCAAAGATAGTTTTAGATTTGTTAAATGAAATTACTAAGTATATTCCTATTCATACTGCCGATTTGGTAGAAGTTGCACCTTTTATCTCTTACCCAGAATATAAAGATTTAAATGAACCAACAAATACAATCAATTCGGCAATGAGCATAATTGATTTCTTATTTTCTCATTGGAGAAAATAATGAGTGATATTAAATTCGATTTTCCAATTTATGAAACAGATAAAGGATTGATGGGTGTTGGAGGAGAGATCAATTCTAAAAACCTTTTTAATGCCTATAAGATTGGGATGTTCCCATGGCCTGTATCTGAAAATGATCCGAATCTTTGGTCCTCTCCTGACCCAAGAGGTGTTTTATTTTGTTCAGAATTTAGAGTGAATAGAACTCTTTCAAAATTTCTAAAGAAAACTGAGTTTGAAGTAACCTTTAATAAAGATTTCCACAGAGTTATTTCTTTTTGTAAAAATAATCCTAACAGAGATGAAGACACTTGGATTACAAACGAACTTCAAGTTGGATATGAAAAATTTCATCAAGAAGGTAATGCTTATAGTTTAGAAGTTTGGGATAAAAATCAATTGGTAGGTGGATTGTACGGAGTAAAAATAAATAATTTCTATTCAGCTGAGTCAATGTTCTATCTTAAACCAAATGCTTCTAAATTCGCTATTTATCACCTTATTCAACATTTAAATGAAAGTCAGATCAAATGGTTAGATATCCAAATGGTCTCTCCAACCCTTGAAGAGATGGGTGGAAGGGAAATTTCAAGACCAAAATTTTTAGAGCTTTTAAGTAAATCTATTTGACTGAAACTTAGTAAAAAGGCATTATCAAAAAACGCTATCTATTAATACTTTACTCATTGCCCGGGTGGTGGAATTGGTAGACACAAGGGATTTAAAATCCCTCGGCCTTTTTGGCTGTGCGGGTTCAAGTCCCGCCTTGGGCACCATTCTGTAAAGTACTCGAACCACAAAAATTCACATTATTTTCTGTTTTTCGAGTATTTTTCAGGACTTGCAACTCTCTAAAGAGGGAGTCTTTCGACTCCCGGTTAATCCAATTTTTGCCTACATGATAATATACAACAACTTCATTCAAACCTATCTCTATTTTAGCGATAAACTTCTGAATCACCTTAGAAAGTACTTCGTTATTATTCTCATACTTTGTCCAAAGTAACTCTAATACCTGATTAAACTTTTTAAAATCACTCAATTCAATAGGAAATTCACTACCAATTTCCTTTCCTGACTTAATGGTCTTAAGCTCTGATTCAGCCTTTTCTAATTTATCCTTTAACAACCTCATGTGCTGATAAATTGGATCAGCGGGGACGTCAGCAGGAAGAGTTGCTAATCTTGAGGCAAGAGCTTCAAGCTGAACCTTATAGCTCGATCTCTCCTTCAGCAAAGCATCCTTTTTAGCTTCGTTAGAGTCATGACTTTGATAAATCATCTTTGCTTTTTTTATGATTTTCTTTTGGAGGTTTTCACTTTTTAAAATTTCTCTAACTTGCTCATGAATAAAAGGCTGAAGTTTCTTCGCAGGAACTCTTTTTAACATCTCACAGTCAAAAATCTTCTCACTTAAATGAGAGTTTTTCCTCATTTTCCAAGAATGCTCATAATATCCAACTTTACCATTTCTACCATGAGCAGACTTACCACAAAGACTATCTCCGCATACTTTACAAAAAGTCAGTCCGGATAAAGTATAAGGGTATCTACTCTTTGAATGAGGTTTTCTTTTTCTGTGATTCTTCTTTAAAATCTCTTGCACTCTCTTGAAGCTAAATTCATCAATAAGTGGTTTCCAGACAGCTTGTGCTTCTTTTCTTTTCCCATCTTGGATATATTCAATTTTTGCTATATATGATTTATTTTGAAGAATTGAATAGAGGTTTCCGGTCGTAAATTGCCCAAGCCGCATAACTTTACCACCACCTCTAATCTCTTTTTTAGGCTTATGCCCATTGTCATTTAACCATTTGGCAGTAGCCCCTAGAGTTCCTTTTTCTAAAAATATTTGAAAAGCAAGTTTAACAATTTTTGAAGTATCAGGATCACTTTCAAGATGACCTTTCTTGCCTTCAACTTTTCTAAGTCCAAGGGGAATAACTCCTCCTGTATAAAGTCCTCTAGAGATTCTATCAATCCTACTTGCACTCACTCGTTCTGAGGCTTCTTTCAAATTGGGCCAAATTCGCCATATTATAGAGCATCATTTCAC
>JAHDHG010000100.1 GCA_020631435.1 Bacteriovoracaceae bacterium
AATTTCTAAAAGACATGATTTAATTGAATACTTTCTTTCAGATCAAGAAAAACTAACTACTCTAAGAAATAATTTAAAAAACTTAAGAGATTTAGAGAGAATTTTTGCAAAGCATTCAACTAAGAAAGTTCAGGGGTTTGATTTAATCAATCTAGCAAGAGCAATCGAAATCTTTGAGTCGATAGTTTCAGAATTAAAAAAAATAAACTCTTATGTAGATTTAAGCTCAATAAACTCAAAAAAGCTCTCTCAATTTAAAAATAAAGTCTTCCAAGCGATTAACGATGAGATTGGAGCGACTCTTAACAAAGGTAATCTCATCCTAGATGGGTTTGATAAAAAAAGAGATGAGCTAAAAAACATAGAGAAAAATACAGGTTTAAAAATTGAAAAGCTTCAAGCAAAATATAGAAAAAAATTTGATATCTCCACTTTAAAAATCAAGTCTAATAATATTAATGGGTATTTTGTTGAAGTTCCTAAGTCAAAATCAGAAAAAATTGGTGATGAATTAGTAAGAAGACAAACCTTAGTTAATTCACAAAGATTTTCAAGCCCTGAATTAGATAAAATCCAAAGAAAAGTTTTTGACGCTGAATTAGAGCTTCTAAAAAAAGATCGAGAAATATTTGATTCTTTTTTATCAGAACTAGATAAATACATGGATACGTTTCAAGCATTATCTGAAGCGTTGGCTACAATTGATTGTATGCAGGCCCTAGCTTGGTTGGTTTTTCAAGAAGGGTTTACAAGGCCTCAGTTTCATACAAAAAAAGAGATTAAGCTTGAAGAGTTATGGCATCCTCTTGTAAAAAAAGTTCTTAAAGATGACTTTATTCCTCATCATATTCACCTTGATGAAAAAAATTACTTTGCTCTTATTACAGGGCCCAATATGGCAGGTAAAACGACTGTCATGAGAGAAGTGGCTATCGCTCAGTTTCTTGCTCAAATAGGATCATTTGTTCCCGCAAAAAATGCTAAGCTTCCTATTTGTGATTATTTATTTTCAAGGATTGGGGCAAGTGATGATATCACTCAAGGTCAATCAACCTTTATGCTCGAGATGAGTGAAACTTCTGAAATCTTAAGACATGCTACAGAAAATTCTTTAGTCATCTTAGATGAAATAGGAAGAGGTACTTCTACTTATGATGGACTTAGTATTGCTTGGGCGTTAATGGAGCATTTTGTGAAAGAAACTAAAGCAATCACAATGTTTTCTACTCATTATCATGAATTAATTGAGGTTGCTGATGAACTCAAAGGAGCTAAAAATTTCACAGTGAAGACTTCTAATCAAGGTGGGGCCGTTCAGTTTTTATATGAATTCATTGAAGGTGGTGCCACTCAGAGTTTTGGTATTCATGTAGCCAAGTTAGCTGGGATTCCAAATCAGATTTTAACAAGATCAAAATATCTTCTGAAAAAATTAGAATCTGAAGAGAAAACGTCAAATCAAATGGACTTATTTTCAAATCAAGAAATTGTCATTGAGCCTGATCCTATTTTAGAAGAGATGAAGCAAATGAACATCAACCAGATGACTCCGGTTGATGCCCTTAATACACTTAACGAAATTGTTCAAAGGATACAATAATGAAATATTTAATTTTCTTCATCTCCCTATCAAGCTTTGCTTGTAAATATGAACTCTTAACAAAAGAGTTAAATGTTTGGGGTTATCCTGTTTCAGTAGAAAGCATTTTTGATCAAAAACTTGATAACAAAATATTCTCAGCGATTTATACCAAAAAAGATGTAGACGTCGAAGTCACTCATGAACAAACTCAAGGGAGGTTTTTAAAATCTACCTTAGTTAAAGTTAACTTAATCAAGAATGAGGAAGTTGTTCATACTTATGAAGCCAAGAAAAAATGTATTATGGTGAATTGCTCCGTCAATGATTTCATAAAAACATTGTTTAAAGCAGCTACAAGTATGAATAAAAATCCAAATCATTGCTATCAATAAATTAGACAGTTCCCAGTGTAGATTTTTCAGATAAAAGAATTCTTAGTTTACGAATTTGCCGCATCATGTTAACATGTCTCAACAGTTAAACGCAAACAGCGATTAACTAACTTTGAACTTTTTCATTTGAAGTTAGTATGATGCGGAGTCATACTAACCTTCATTTTTTTCCTTGCATTTGGCCTAGAAGAAATTCTGGGCCTCTTTTTTTAAAGGAAGAGAAGAAACACTTATTTATTTCTCCTCTTTCCTTGCATTGGCCTAACAAAAGACCTTTTTTGGAGGGTAGGTCTAGACTATACAACAGATTTAAATTTATTTTTCGTTAAGAGAAAAAAAGAAAGAATAGTTAAAAGTGTTTACACTTTTTTGCCAATGGGCGTTCGCAGAAAACTCAATCAAAATTAATAGGCATATTCATCAATTGTTGAATAACTTCAGTTGGAGACGCATCCTCATACAAAATATGATACATTCCATCAAAGAGCTGTGTTCGTAACTTAAATTTTTGAGATATTAGATAAGCTGCTTTTGTCGTCTTGAATCCTTCAACAACATGAGATGTCTTATTAATGATAGATTGTGCTTTAAATCCTCTCGCAACTTCTACGCCAAAAGCTTTATTTCTACTGAGTCCACCAGTTGTGGTAAGAATAAGATCACCCATCCCACTAAGTCCATAAAAAGTTTCGGGCCTGGCATTAAAGACCTTTCCAAATCTAAGCATTTCCTGGATACCTCTAGTAATTAAAGCTGCTCTCGTATTATGGTTATATCCTAGCCCTTCAACGATACCACCTGCAATCGCGACAATGTTTTTTAGAGCTCCACCTAGAAGAACTCCTTTAATATCAAATGTAGGGATAATTTTAAAATACTCTGATTCTAAAATTTCTATAGATTTCTCAAGAACATCTCTAGACTTTCCAGCAAGTGATACCATGGTGATTTGCTTTTCAACTATTTCTTTTGCAAAGCTAGGACCTGATAAAAAACAAAATTGATCTTTATGATTTGGAAAAATTTCAAAGAATCTATCATCGGGCAATTCCAAACTTTCAGGGTCGATACCTTTAGATAAAGATACAAGAGGAATACCATCATTTAAAAAATTAAGAATGTTATTTTTATTTTTATTAAAGAAGTCATCAATGGCTTTAGCGGGGAGACCAGAAACTAGAATACTAGGGTCAACAGTTATGTCACTCCAGTTAAGAATAGGAATAATATTTTCTGGCAAAATAAGTTCTGGAAGATACTTATTATTTACATGATCTTTCAAGTCATCGAAAAGTTCTTGGGATCTTACCAATATAAAAACTTTCTCAACAGAGTGAGATAAAATGGATGCGATCGAAGTTCCAAATGCTCCACCACCAATAACTAGTGCAGATTTCATAAAGAGATAACTCCCTCAATTCTTTGAATTTTTTCATAAACTTCTAAGATCTCATCTGCTGAATCAACTTTTTTTCTCATAGTACAAGAGACGTATTTTGCAGTTTTAGAGAGATTTTGAGAGATAAACTCACCTGGTAAATGAACGTCCAGCAAAGTAATTTGCTCAGATTTGATTATGAATTTGAACAGATAAGTTGTTGGAAACTCATGAGTTTCATTCAATAGATCTAGATATTTCTTTTTATCGTTCATATAAAGTCCTAATTTAACACCTTTCGTTAAGTAAATAAACAGTTTTGCCGATAAATTCCTATGAAATTTACCCTTCTAATTTTCATTTTTTTAAACCTAGCACAGGCACAAGAGTTTAAATTTTCTAAGCTACTATCAGATAAAAATAGACTTTTAGAAGCAAAATATCTTACTCCAAGAATAGGAGAAGACGAACTCAATCAAATAAACGATGAATTAGGTGATATTAACTTAAATATTAATCAACTGATTTATGGGAAAGTGACTTCCGGACAAATCATTGATAGCTCTTTAACGAATTCTAAAAATTTATATAGCTATATTATCAATAAACTCTCCCCTAGCCTTTTTAAAGAAATTGATAAACTTAAAGCATTAATCAAAGATCAAACGATTCCATTTGATCTAGGCGTTGTTAATCTCAATGGATTTGAATGGCAAAAACCTTTAGGTTTTGTAAAGCTCTATGCCAAGAGAGAAATCAATCAAACATTTCAAAGATTCCCAAAAACATTTAGGGTCGATGATCATTACATTATTGAGATAAATGCAAAAACTTATTTAGAAAAACTTTCAAATAAAAAACTAATCAACATCTTAGATTCAGACCTAGATGCGTTTGCAGGTCTAAACTTCCATCGAAAATTCACATTTTCACATTTTCACTTTGATAAAGAAGAAGCGATAAATTCAAACCTCGAAAAATTCCTCTTGCCATTTGTATCAGGGGATATATTTAAAAACTTCTACGAGCATGAACTGAGCATTGCTGATAACTTTACTCTTAGAGCAAATGCAGAAGCGAGTATATCTTGGAAAAATATCCTAAGTGCGGGAGCTAAACTTGAAGGTTCATTTGAATCTTTAAGAGTTGCTAAGATCTTTGAGAAGGATGACCAGTTAATTTTTCATAAAAAGAAATCAAAAAATGTTTTATTTGATTTTTCTCTTAATGCTAAAGTTGATCTTTTCAAACTAATTAAATTAACAATTTTAGATTTTGGATTTAATACAGAAGTACAAATGGCCAAGGAAGAAATTTATAAATTTACATATGAAGACCTTGTCAATGATCTGGGTTATTATGAATTTTTAGCGCATTTAAATTTCGATAGCATTGATTTGGATAATCTTCCTAAATTTTTAGATTCATCCTCTAAGTTTTCAAACAAAAGAAATGGGTTTCATTATCAATTTCTTGGCTGGGATGGATCTACAAGTTCCGAAACAGCTTTAAGAGAAATAGTAAAAAACGGAGAGAAACATCTTTTCATCTCAAGAGGACATTCAAAAAGAAAGTATACAAGAACTCTTTTAGGAACCTTAAGTTCAACAGCTGCTGACTCTCTTCCCCTTTTGAATTTATTTAAGTTTTATAAAAATTATTCAAAACAAAATATTTTAATTACAACAGATTCTAAGAATAAAAAGTTTTATGAGATTGAGATTTCTAGAGAATATTATCAAAAATTAAAGAAGAAAAAAGATCTAAAAAAAGCTCTTACTCTCTTAAAAACGAGGAGTACTCTAGGAGAAGAACTGTCTTTGTTAGATTTTTCTAAGTTCACTAATCATTTGAAAGTCAGTAGTAATATTTTCATTTCAGGTGACCAAACATTAGATTTCCTAACTACTTCTCCACTAGAAATCTCCAAAAGAGTTCAATTACTCTGCTCTGGCACCAAAAAATGTTATGAGAAAATAATAAAAAAATATTCTAAACTAAATGAAGCTTTTAATAATAAGCAAGAACTATCTAAAAAACTAGAGAAGCTCATCAAGAAAACTTTGAAATATGCAAAAAACGATAAAGATATAAACCTCTTATTTGGAAATGCCCAAAAGGATTACAGTGGTATCACAAATTCACTAGTTCAGAATTATTCAGTTAAGCTCCCCTTTTATGATAATGATTTTTCATCTGGTCGCTCAAAGGTAGAAGAAATTTTATATGAGAATTAAAATATTATTTTTTCTTTTATTTTCAACTTTCAATGCATTCACTTGTAATCAAATCAAACTTCTTAAAAGCTACTTAAGCGTGATTCATGAAATAAAAAGAAAAACCGTTTCTTTTTCCTATTTATACCGAAATAAGGGAAGTCAAAACATTTTAGAGATACTAGATAATCCTCTATACCGAAGTGAGCTTTGTAAAAGTCTTGAGCCTTTAAACTTAAATTCCATTTCAGACGTGAAAAGATTGTTTAAAAGTTCAACAAATGCAATCGAACTAGAATTCTATTCTCCTTCACATGTAGATGCACTTTTAAACATCATTGATTATGAAAAATTAAAAACATCACTTAAAAACAAAAAGAAAAAATTCTACAAAAAGTATTCACGAAGTATGAAAAAGATGACTCCAGAAAATTTCTTTTTCAGTGTTATACTAAAGCAAGCAAGGAATTATAAGCTATTTCCCTATAAAACAAATTACCGATCTAATGATTTAGACGGATTCATTCTTCTTGAAGAAATAATCAAAGATGAATACAAAGAAATAGCAAATAAGTTTAACTTTGGAGTAGATGGACCCGGTGTTCTGGAAATTAACCATAAGACATTCTCAACAGGGTTAAATCAATATATTAATGATCTTTCACTATTATTAAAGCCTATGAATTACTCTTTAAATTCTTTAGTGCCTTCTAAGAATGTATCAGCTCCCCATCGTAAGATTCCTTCTCATTTTAACTTTGGAACAACTTTAGGTTTGAATAAGAAAACTGTCGAATACTTCAACTCAGCTTATGCAATGCTTTCAAAAAATAGCACTGTAAACTATGTTGGCAGAATGGATGATTACTACTCTCTTGATGGCGATGAAGTACCTGCAGTAGTTATAATTGAAGATATTGATCAAGACATAAATACTTTTCACTTTAGAAAAAACTATGTAGAAGTTAGAGATCCATTAAAATTTAGTCAGTTTACTTTAAGTATTTTACTTACATTGACGAATGCTAAAGAGTTAAATTCAGACCAAAAGACAAGGCTAGCTCAAAATTTAATCCTAGCTTCTTTGTTTCCCAATAAACAGACATTAAATCAATTTATTAAAATCGCAAAAGAAGATGGACTTTCAAGAGTTGGTAAGTACTTTTTAAAAACAATGGAACTTGAGAGCAAGCTTGAACTTATAGAAAAAAACATCCTCAATCAACGACTCTATCCCTGTGATTTGAATCTCCACTAATAGATTGTCAAAAAACATAATCTCTTATAAAAGAAAGCATGCTTGTTAATCTTCAAATTGCAACTGAAAAGTTAAAAAAGGGCGAAGTGGTCGGAATTCCTACCGAAACTGTCTATGGCCTTGCAGCTACCATTTATAAAGAAGATGCCCTCAAAAAAATCTTTCAAACCAAAAAACGTCCCAATTTTGATCCATTAATTATTCATATATCAAACTTAGATCAACTTGAAGATATATTCCTTGAAGTCACACCCGCAATGAAGATATTAATGGAGCGTTTTTGGCCTGGTCCCCTCACTCTTATTTCAAAAAAGAAAGAGACGATATCTTCGTTAATTACCGCTGAGTTGGATACAGTTGCTGTGAGAATGCCCGATCATGAGAAAACTTTAAAGATCATTAATAAAGTTGGACCTGTAGCGGCTCCAAGTGCCAATATGTTTAAAAAAACTAGTCCCACTAGAGCGAAACATGTTCTAGAAAATTTTGAACATAAAGTTTCTGTTTATGATGGTGGGGATTGTGATGTTGGAATAGAATCAACAATTATTGAATTAAGTGGAAATAAAATATACCTCTATAGGAAAGGAAAAATCACAAAAGAAAATTTACAAACGTCTCTTCCAGGTTTCACTATCGAAGAGAAAACTTCTCCAGCGGCTCCTGGACAGATGAAAGATCATTATCAACCCAATAAACCACTTTATATCTTTAACTCTATTGAAGAAAAGAATAATTTTTCAGAGCATGGGATAGAGCTCACGTTAACTCAAGATTCTGGGTTAAGCGCAAGAATGCTTTATAAAAACTTGATTGATTTATCTCAAGGGCCGGTTGAGTTTATTTATTTTATCAGATCAAAATATCCAAAAGATGAATTATGGGAAGCAATCTATGAGAGATTAGAGAAAGCTAGCTCTCAAGTCCCATAATATTTTTTCTTAAGCTTTTTATTGTTTTTCCCGCAACAGCTCTCGCTTTTTTTGCTCCATTTCTTAACTCTTGATCAATGATTTCCCTATTGTTTATGAGATAATCAAATTTCTCTCTATATCCAGAGATCTCAGAATTAATTTTTTCAAAAAGCTCTGCTTTAGCATGTCCCCAAGAAATACCTTCTTGAAACTTCTTTGCAAAACTTTCTACATCTGAAGAGTTTGAAAAATATTTATAGAGATCAAAAATCAAGGAATCTTCTGTACTCTTTGGATCATCAGGACCAGAAGAATCTGTTGTGATTTTATTACAAAGTTTTTTTAATTTTTTTTCAGTACAAAACAAAGGAATAGAATTCCCATAAGATTTACTCATCTTTCTTCCATCTAGACCCGGAATATATTTTGCATCACTCAGACTTTCTTGCGGTTCAATCAACACATTTCCGTAATGAACATTGATTCTTTGAGCAATACTCCTTGCCATCTCAACATGTTGAACTTGATCTTTTCCAACAGGCACAATATTAGTATTAAATAGTAAAATATCAGCTGCCATCAAAACTGGATAAGTAAAAAGTCCTGCGTTTACACCATGATCTATGTCTTTTTTCCCAGCTTCTTCATTCGTCTGAATTTTAGCTTTATAGGAATGTGCTCTATTTAAATCACCTTTAGGTATATGACAATTTAATATCCAAGTAAGTTCAAAAATTTCAGGTATATCACTTTGTTTATAAAAAACGGCTTTCTCTGTATCAAGCCCACAAGCAAGCCAAGTCGCTGCAACCTCATAAGTTTGTTCACTTATTAACTTTGGATCTTTCACACTATTTAGCGAATGATAATCAGCTATAAAGTAAAAAAAACTTCCTTCGCTTGAGTTACTAAAGTCAATCGCAGGTTTAATGGCTCCAAGGTAGTTCCCTAGATGCGGCATTCCTGTAGCTTGAATTCCTGTTAAATACGTTTTCATGAAATTAAAATATCTAATGCGTGAGCGATTCTGTCTACAGCTTTTTTAATATCTTCTTTAGAGAGAGCATAACTCATTCGGATATTAAATTCTCCTCCAAAAGCAGAACCTGGAGTACAAGCAACATTTGCTTTTGTCAGAAGATACTCACTTAATTCCTCAATATTATTTAGACTTGAATTCTCTAAGTAATATTTAAGATCAGGAAACAGATAAAACGCACCTTGAGGTGAGTTTACTTTAGCATGAGGTACCTGAGTTCTCATTTCAGAAATCAAGTAATCTCTTCTTTCTAAAAAGGCTTCTCTCATATATTTTACTTTCTCATAACCTGCTTCCACTGCTGAAATTGCTGCTCTTTGAGCAATAGAGTTAGCTCCTGAAGTAAACTGAGATTGAATTTTAGAACATGCTTGAGCGATTTCGATAGGAGCCGCTAGGTAGCCAAGCCTCCAGCCAGTAACTGCAAATCCTTTAGATAGACCATTAATAGTAACGACCCTATCTTTTATTGAATCAATTCTACCTGTAGAAAAATGTTTACCTTCAAAAACAATATATTCATAAATTTCATCTGAAGCGATATAAAAAGATTCATCCTTCATCACTTCTGCTAGGGCCCTCAACTCATTCTCAAAGTACATCGTTCCTGTTGGATTACAAGGGTTAGAAAAAAGAAATAACTTTGTTTTATCTGATATTTCTTTTTTTAATTGCTCAGGTGTAATTTTAAAATCACTTTCAATATCTGTGTAAATTATTTTCGGCACACCACCAACAAACTTTATAATATCGACATAACTTACCCAAAAAGGTGCAGGGACAATAACTTCATCTCCAGGATTTACAAGAGATAAAATTAAATTTGCGATTGATTGCTTACCACCTGTTGAAACTACAATTTGATCAAAATCGTAATCGAGCATATTTTCATTTTTTAACTTATTTGAAATTGCTAGCCTTAACTCTTTAAATCCAGGAACAGGAGTGTAGTTAGAAAAATCTTCTTCAACTGCTTTTATTGCTGCACTTTGCAAGAATTCAGGAGCTCCAAAATCTGGCTCACCTAGACTCATACTAATAATATCTACACCTTTTTCTTTCATTGCCCTGGCCTTACTTGCCATGGCCAAAGTAGCAGATTCTTTCATATTTAAA
>JAHDHG010000101.1 GCA_020631435.1 Bacteriovoracaceae bacterium
CTAAGAGCTTAACACTCTCTTTGTTTAAGTCTTTGGATATCTGATAGATGTAATCTTTGATTTGGTTAGAAATAGAATCATATCTTTTAAAAATAACGTGGTTGTTAAACTGTCCAGTTTCTATTGTAATTGATCCATCATGATTGGAACATTGAATTTTAAAATAAGAAGCAAATGCTGAATAAGAAATAAAAAAGGCAAAAAAGAGATATTTCATAAATTTCCTTTAGAGAAAATATTTTTTCTTCCCTTAATTTTGAAGATATAATTTTTAAATTACAAGAAAATTAGGAGATTTATGAAAAAAATATTTAAGATTATTACTTTGTTAGTTTTTACCTCTTGCGGGTTTCAAAGCATTCCAAGTGCTAAAAATGATGTTGAAGCTGGCTGGGCCGAGGTTCAAAATCAGTATCAAAGAAGAGCCGATTTAATTGGAAACTTAGTTGAAACTGTTAAAGGATATGCAAAGCATGAAAAAGAAACATTTGAAGCAGTTATTCAAGCAAGAGCGAATGCTACTAAGATGAATATTAATGTTGACCAACTCACACCTGAGACAATGAAAAAGTTCGAGCAGGCTCAACAAGGATTAGCTGGAGCACTATCCAGGTTAATGATGGTTAGTGAGAGGTATCCTGATTTAAAGGCAAATCAAAATTTTAGAGATCTTCAAGCTGAACTTGCTGGAACAGAAAATCGTATAGCAGTGGCGCGAAAAAGATATATAGATATTGTAAATATCTTTAATAAACTAATTACAGTTCCTTTCACATCTTTCACGAATCAATTTTATTATAAATTCGATAAGGTGCCACAATTTCAAACTGATGCTGCTAATCAAAAGGCTCCAGAAGTTAAATTCTAATTGAAGTACTTATTTTTATTATTATTTAGTTTACCCATATTTAGTTTGGAGGTCCCCCCATTGAGCTCCCCTATTATGGATCAGGCAAACTTATTAAATGTCTGCGAATCTGAAGTTCTAGAAAACTTGTTATGGGAATTAAAAAAGAAAACTGATATCCAACTACAATTTCTTTCCATTCCATCTCTTGAAGGGGAAATAATTGAAGAGTATTCAATCAAGGTTACTGATCAGTGGAAGCTTGGAACTGAAAAGGAAGACAAAGGTCTTCTCCTTCTTATTGCAAAAAATGATAGAAAAATAAGAATTGAAGTGGGCCAAGGCCTTGAAGGTGATATCCCTGATATGAGGGCCATGAAAATTATTGATGAAATGGGAGTTTATTTTAGAAACTCAAATTTTTACGGTGGTGTTTTTCATGCATTTAGTAGAATTATTAAATTGAGTGCTCCTGAGTTTTCAGCTAGTGGGAATTATACTTCAAGTCCTGAATGCTCAGGGTTTGCCTCTCAAGGATATGGCGCCTCTAGTTTTAATAATGACTTTGATCCATTTATTTTGATTTTCTTCATATTATTACTACTTTTTATTTTTTATATTTCATCGAGACTTAGATCTGACAAAACTAGAGATTTTAGAAGCAGAAGACGAAATCCCTTTGACGACCATTGGGGCAGCGGAGGCGGTTTTGGAGGCTTCGGTGGAGGAAGTGGTGGTTTTGGCGGCGGTGGCTGGTCTGGAGGCGGAGGCGGTTTCTCTGGTGGAGGAGCTAGTGGAGGTTGGTAATGATAGATAGAGAAAAAGTAAAATTAAAAATTTCAAAGACAGAAGATAAAACTGTAGCAGAAATTGTCCCTGCAATCATCCCCTATTCCGATAATTATTCAGCTAGTTATTATCGTTGTTCATTATTTTTTGCTTGCTTATTAGTGATCCTTTCATTTTTTGTTTATCCTGATAAGCATTTTGCAGGTCATGTTAAATATTTTTGTGCTGGTTATCTAATCGGTCTATCTTTAACTTATGTTAAAGCTGTAAAAAGATTTTTTGTGACTAAAGATGAGATTATAGAAGAAACTATGCAGAAAGCTTATCAGATCTTTCTAGAGCATAAAATTCATCAGACAAGCAATAGATCTGGTGTTCTTTTGTTTTTAAGTCTGTTTGAAAAAAGAGCGATTGTTCTAGCTGATAAAGCAATTAATGATAAGCTTGATCCTGAGACTTGGAATGAGTTAATTGATGGTCTAACAAATTCGATAAGAACTGATGGTTTAGAAAATGCTTTTTTAAATTCTCTAGATCAAATATCTGAAATATTAATAGATAATTTCCCAGGAAGTGAAAAAGAAAATGAACTTGATGATTCTCTAGTTTGATTTAATATTTAATTGATAACCTAGAGTTTAGAAGTAGAAGCATCCAAAGAATATTTATAAATCGCCTTACTTAAAACATCCATATATAAATATTTATTTTTAAATTTTTCACTTTGATCTTTAAGTGGCGATTCTGATCTATATAAGAACAACTCCCCTTCCTTATTCAAACTTTCAAAATAGAGTTCTTCATTGATAACTCCAAATAATGAAGGCCTAAAATCCCAAGAGAAAATAAACGCAAAGTTTTGATCAGTTGATCTTTGTTCAAACAAATTTCTCCCGAGTGAATTAGTTTTTATATCTATGCCAGCTAAATGAGCAGCTGTTGGAAAAACATCTACTTGGCTTCCAATTGTTTCGCCATTAATACCCACCATCTTAGACTTTGGATCATGAATTAATAAAGGTGTATGATGTAAGGAAAGTCGATGCTCTGTAAATCCTTTAGGCATATTGATACTTTTATAAGACTTAAGACCATGATCGCCTACTACAACAACTATAGTATTTTCATAATGTTTTGATTTTTTGAACTGCTTCCAAAATTTACCAAAAGAATAATCTTGAAGTTTTAAAGAATTATATTCATCTATAGAGTTAAAACCATAATTCATAAGATCGAAAAATGAAATATCCTCGTTAGGCTTATAATTTGAATTCTCTGGGATTGTATAAGGTCTATGAAAGCCAGAAGTTTGAAGAATAGTTACAAATGGTTCATCTAGATTATTTAGCTTCTCAAGTGAGAATTCAAAAAACTCTTCATCGCTTATTCCCCACGCATCAACTGCTTCTTTCCCAGTATCCTTGAGTTGAAATAAATGCAAATCAGGAATACTTTTCTTATAAAACTGATCCAGGTTTCCCCAATTCGCATGACCACCTATGAAGTAAAGTTTTTTGTATCCATTAAATGATTCAAAAAATGTCTGTTGCTTTAGATTTTCAAGGTCTCTTGATCTAGGCCTAGTTGACCTTACATCCGGAAGACCTGTGATCATTGTCCATATTCCTCGAGAAGTTTTATAGCCAGGAGTGAAAAAATTGGTAAAGACAAGTGCTTCTTTTGCAAATTTATCAAGTTCTGGTGTTGGATCTAGTTTATTATTATAGAGTCCGGTCTTGTTTGCTGCTAATGATTCAAGTAAAACTATCATCACATTCATCTTTTCTCTTCCATTTGACTTGATGACTCGATTTAGACTCTCACTCCCAAGGAATTTTTTAATAACGGGCTTGTATTGCTCACCTGTAATTTGAGGGAACATATCTTTTTCATCTGCCCAAGTCCAAAAGATATTAATGACTGGATTTAGTGAAGCTTGAGATAGATATCTGTTATGAGAAAAATACGCTTCATAAGTTTCAAGTGGTTTGAAACCAATATTTCCATAGAGACATAATCCCAATGTTAAGAATATAATCACCTTTTCACGAATGGTTCGTTTCATTGAAGATAGCTTGAGGATATTCTTTCTGAGAAATCTATAATATAAAAAAATTAAGAGAAGAATTGCAAAAACTAGCAAAGGAATAGGATAACTATCTTTCGCCATTTCTAATGCAGTTTCTGTTTCAATAATATCATCTAAAATAAATGCAGAATTAACTCTCTGGCTTAGATACGCATAATTACCTAAATCAAGTATGTATACGATGACAATTGCTACTTGGAAAACAGCTGTAATAATTCCAACTAGGAAGTTTAAAAGCTTAAATCTAAAATCAGTAAGTAAAAATAATAATGATAATGGAATAAATTGGCATGCTAGCAATCTGAGATCGAATCTAGTTCCCAAATAAAAAGAATAAATTACTTCGGTAAAACTTGCCGCTTTATAATTCCAAATTAAAAAGAAAATTCTAAAGATTAGGTATATAGCTAAGGAAAAACTTACTGTTCTAAAAAAAACATTGAGTAAATTGCTATTATCTTTCCATTTTACTTTTGGCATATTTTACCTAATGCGATGACAATCCTAACACAGGTTATAATTATGACATGAACTCTGCATTAAAAAAATACAATTCTTTTGAAGTTGACGCTACGGCACTCAATTTTGACAATCCTTTTTTCTTTGAATTTTTTGAGAACTTTGAATCAGAAAATACTAAGAAATCTTATAAAAATGATATAAAACAGTTTTTTAATTTCTTAAAAGATTCTGTTTTTCAGATTCACGCTCTGTCTGACGTAAAAAGACTGCACGCGGTAACTTATAAGAAATGGCTAACTGATACTGGGTATGCTCCTAAAACTATTAATAGAAAAATGTCTTCTGTTTCAAGTTTTTGGGATTATTTAGTTGAAAAATCTCAAGTTGAATTTAATATATTCGATTCAATTAAAAGACCTAAACAAGTTGTTACAAAGCCTACAAATGATTTAAGCGATGATCAAATTACAAAAATTTTCTATGTTGTAGATAGATTAAAATCTAAATCAAAGCATCTTCATAGAGCAGTGATTTACTTACTTTTTACAACTGGGATAAGAAAGTCCGAGTTGATTAATCTGAAAAGAGAAGATCTTTTTAATGAAAAAGGAAACTGGTTCATTAAAATTAAAGGTAAAGGTGGAAAAATCCTTATTAAGTTAATTCCTCCCCAGACTTACCAGGTGATGAATGAGTACATGAGTTGGATGACTCGAATTAATAGAGAAATTCATCCCAAAGATTGGATTTTCCAGCCTACTAGAAACCCATCGGACTCAGGTCTTTTAACAAAACCACTTAACCCTAAAACGATTGATTATATTCTAAAAAATTGTTGTAAAAAAGCAGGTGTTACTCAAAGAATATCACCTCATTCAGCTAGAGCATCTTACATAGGTTCAGCTTTAGACAATGGAGCTGACTTGTACAAAGTTTCTCAAGATGTTGGTCATTCATCTGTTAAAACTACAGAAGAATACAATAAAAGAAGATCAAAAGTTGAAGATAGCCCTACTCACCATTTAGGGTTTTTAAGAGACAATTCAGAAAACTAATTATTTATTCGTCTATTTTAGGATCGCCGTCATCCTTTTTAGTGACTTCATCTTTGAAGTTTTTTAGAGCTTTTCCCATCGATTGGCCCATTTGAGGAAGTCTTTTCGCACCAAAAAAGAACATGATAACTGCACCGATGATTAATATTTCTTGTAACCCTAATCCAAACATAAGCTGCCCTTTATTTACGTTATGATACTATTTTATTATGCTTAATAATCATTATAATGAGAAGAAAATTTACAACAAAAAGCATTTAATATGAGTGATTCAAAAGAGAACTTTTCCTTTGTTAAGACTGAACATGAAATTTTAAAGTTTTGGGAAGATAATGAGATCTTCCATAAATCTTTAGATAAAAACTCAAAAGAGAACCCTTATATTTTTTATGATGGCCCCCCTTTCGCCACAGGATTGCCTCATCATGGTCATCTTGTTGGGAGTACTTTAAAAGATATTATTCCTAGATATTTTACGATGAAAGGATTCCATGTTGATAGACGTTTTGGTTGGGATTGCCACGGGCTACCGATCGAGCATGAGATCGATAAATCTCTTGGTATGTCTGCTCATGTCGCGGTTGAAAAGCTTGGAATCAAGAAATATAACGATGAATGCAGAGGAATCGTTCAAAAATATACCTCAGAATGGAAAAAAACGATAAGACGTATTGGAAGGTGGGTTAGCTTTGATAGGCAGTATAAAACAATGGATTTGTCTTTCATGGAATCTGTCTGGTGGGTTTTTAAAGAGCTTTGGGATAAGAATTTAGTGTACCAATCTACCAAGGTAATGCCTTTCTCTACGGCACTAGGAACGGTGTTATCAAATTTTGAAGCTGGCTCAGATTATAGAAATGTTCAAGATCCAGCAATCACAGTTCTATTTAAAATAAAAGATTCTGAAGAATATTTATCTGCTTGGACTACTACACCTTGGACTTTACCTTCAAATCTTGGTCTTTGTGTTAATGAAGAACTTAATTATTGCTTAGTAGAAGATGATGAAAGTAAAAAGAAATTTTACATAGCAAAAGAGAGAATTGAATCTTATAAAAAGAAAAACCTCACTGAGTTAAAGACTCTTAAAGGTTCTGAGCTTGTTGGTCTAGAGTACACGCCACTATTTCCATTTTTTGAAGATTTAAAAACAGAGGGAGCATTTAAAGTTCACTCAGATTCTTATGTTTCTACTGATAGTGGTACAGGTATTGTTCACCTTGCACCTGCATTTGGTGAAGATGATGAAAGAGTCATGAAGGCCAATGGGGTAAAGGCAAATGTATGCCCTATTAAAAATGACGGAACGTTTTCAAGTGAAGTTTCTAAGTATGAAGGCATGTTTATAAAAGATGCTGATAAGCAAATTATTAAAGATCTAAAAGAAGTTGAGCATTTGTTTGAAGCATCTCAAATTACTCACTCCTACCCTTTTTGTCCTAGATCAAAAACTCCTCTTATATATAAAGCTATTCCTTCCTGGTTTATTAATGTCACTAAAGTTAAAGAAGATATGTTAAAGGCGAACCAAGAAATTAATTGGGTCCCAGGACACCTAAAAAATGGTCGGTTTGGAAAGTGGTTAGAAAATGCAAAGGATTGGGCAGTTTCTAGAAATAGAGTTTGGGGAACTCCTATCCCCATTTGGTTTAATGAGGAGAGTGGAAAACATATTTGTATTGGTTCGATTGAAGAGCTTGAGAAATATAGTGGTATAAAAGTAGATGATCTACATAGAGAGCATGTTGATCAAATTGAAATCAAAATTGATGGAGAACCAGGAATATATAAAAGAATTACTGAAGTTTTAGATTGTTGGTTTGAGTCTGGATCTATGCCTTATGCTCAACAACATTTTCCTTTTGAGAATAAAGAAGTTTTTGAAAAAGGCTTTCCTGCTGAATTCATCGCCGAAGGGTTAGACCAAACAAGAGGATGGTTTTATACATTAACAGTTCTCTCTGCAGCTCTTTATCAAAAACCAGCATTCAAAAACGTTATTGTAAATGGATTAGTTCTCGCTAAAGACGGGAAGAAAATGAGTAAAAGCTTGAGAAACTATACTCCTCCTGATGATTTAATGGAAGAGTTTGGTGCTGATGCCTTAAGATTATTCCTCATTAATTCAGCATTAGTTAAAGCTGAAGATCTAAAATTTACAGATGATGGTGTGAAGGAAATGGTTAGAAAAGCATTGCTACCTTGGTATAATGCTTTTAAATTTTTCAATACCTACGCAACTGTAGATAATTGGAAACCTCAGTTTTCTCAAAGTGAATTTGAACCCAAACATATCTTAGATAAATGGATTATTTCTAAACTTCAAACATTGATAGAAAACACAAATACTGAAATGAATCAGTATAAACTTTATAATGTGATCCCTCACCTTTTTAGTTTTATTGATGATTTAACGAATTGGTATATTAGATTAAATAGAAAAAGATTTTGGGCAGATGATTCCGATGAGTTTAAAGAGGATAAGGATAGTGCTTTTCATGCTCTTTATTTCACTTTAAATGAGCTCTCGAAATTAATGGCTCCATTCGCTCCTTTTCTTTCTGAACATCTTTATCAAGAGTTAAAAAACTTTAGCAACGAGTCTATTGAATCTGTTCATCTCTGTTATTACCCTGAACATCATGAAAGCTTAAGATCTTCAGTTTTAGAGGATGCCGTTAAGAGGATGCAGGAAGTAATTCTTCTTGGGAGGCAAAAAAGAATTCAAGAGAAAGTTAAAGTTAAAATACCTCTAAAAGAATTAACAATTATTCATCAAGATCAAAAAATTCTTGATGAAATTTCAAAACTAGAAGATCCAATTAAAACTGAATTAAATCTTAAAGAAATTAGCTACGCTACAGATGAAATCAACTTTATTAAATTTTATGCTCTTCCTAACGCACCTGTTTTAGGAAGAAAACTTGGAAAAGATTTTAGAACTGTAAAAGATGAAATTTCAAAGCTCGATTCAGAGACTCTCATGAAAGTCGAAGCCGGTGAATCACTTAGTATTGCAGGCCATGAGCTCAGCTCTTCTGAAGTTTTAGTTTACAGAGAAGCAAAGGAAGGCTCAGATGCTTTATCAAATCGATATATTTCGATAAATTTACCATGTGCATTAAGTCAAGATTTGATTGAAGAAGGTATCTCAAGAGAAGTTGTGAATAGAATTCAAAAGTCGAGAAAAGACCTAGATTTTAATGTAGATCAAAGAATCATTGTTTCTTTTGCTGGTAGCGAAGATATTTTATCAATTATTCAAAAATTTGAAGGCCATATTGCCAAGGAATCATTGATTTCTGAGTGTAAGTATATTAAAAATCAAGAGCTTCCATTAGTATTTGAAATTAATGATTATAAATTAGGTCTAAATATTGAAAAGGTTTAAATTTCTTCTTTTTTTGGTGACTACACTCACGTTTTCGAATGTACATAGAGTAGATCCTGATAATTTATATAAAGAAAATATTTATAATTATGTTCAAAACCAAGTTGAAAATATTGAAAGAAACTTCCTAATTATTTTATCAAAAAATATTCTTCCAAAATCTGAAACTTCTGTTAAGAAACATCTTGATTCTCATTTGAAATTTGTGAGTGAGAAAATGAAGTACTCTGATAAGTTTATTACTTTATGTGCTTTAGAGTTTAAAAATAATTGTCATATCTATTTCAAAAATATTATTTACTCGCTTAATCAAATTTCTGATAATTCAAAAGAGCTCTCAAAGCTTGCTCATCTTAAAAATTTAAAAAATAGCTTCTCCGTGATCTCTAAAGAATCAAAACTTCAAAGTATAAACCTACAAGCTCATTATTTTGATTTAATGAAAAATAAGTCTAAACTAACACCAGATTATACTTATTCTTTACAGTTGAAGCTAAGAAACATTAATCAGAATTCGATAGATCGAATTCTTGCTCTTAGTAATAAATATACAAGAGGAAAATTTAGAACTTTTATTAATAGTTTTTTGTTGCCAATAAATAATATTTTAGCAGATCACCAAAACTTTCCTTACCTGAGCAACACCATCAAGTTGCTCGATAGATCCCTCTATGATTTTTCATTTTATATGGATAAACTAGAGATAGTTTCAAAAGAAACTAAAAGACGAGCTGGTTATATGAAAAACCAGTGGAATTTAGTTCACAAGCATTTAGCGAGAAAGTAGATGAAAAAAAATTCACTTCTTATGGTACTTACCTTTTTACTGGGAGCATCAGTTTTATTATTTCTTCTAGGACTAAGAAATAGAACAAAACCGATCGCATTTAAATCTAATCAGCAAAACCTCGAAGTCGATTCTAATCAAATACAAGATACACCAGCTGTGAAAGTTTCTAAAAATAGTTTAGAAGCTAATGAAAGCGAAGAAGAAATAAAATCTGTAGAGGTGACCACTACTTTAGAAAAAGCTCAAAGCGTTACTTTAAAGAAAGAAGTATTTAGTAAAGAAATTATTTGCCCTTTAGTAGAGAGCAAAATAAATCATCAGAAGTTTTTATCAAAGCTAGACTCTTTAGGATTAAAGGCTTCCTCTTTTAAAGTAATGAGAGAAAACCTTCATGTCCTTACTGAAGACTCAAGCAAAATAAAAATTTGCGAGAGAAGACGATTCAAACAAAGTTGAACTCAAAGT
>JAHDHG010000102.1 GCA_020631435.1 Bacteriovoracaceae bacterium
GAGCTTTATATCGCAAGAAAAGAAATTTTTTCTTATGACATTAAAAAACTTAAAAATGGTATTTTAGCAGGTGTGGTAAGAGATCGATCTCAACAATATATTATTGGTGCTTCTAAAGATAACCTTGTTTCTGAAAATAATCCCTTTCAAAATTTTAATTTAAAACTTAGTCCTATTTACTTGGTGTCATTAAAAAATGAATTAACTTGTGATGAGCTTAAGTTAAATAGAGATTCCTATTTTCCTAAAAACCCTAGAAGACATAAGAGGTTTTATAAAAATTTAGATTTGAGATAAAATTAATTCTTTTGTTTTATCTATTGTCTTCTCAAGTAAATCTAAATCTGCATCAGGAGCCACTGATATTCTAATAGTATTTTTAGAATAATCGTAAAGATTTAAACTATTAAGTAAGTGATTTTCTTCGAAAACTCCTGATGTGCATGCCGAACCAGATCCCACTGAAATTCCATTTAAATCAAGTAGAGGAAGTAAGATTTGAGTTTTTAGATATTTAAAAACTAAAAATTCAGTATTATAAGCTGTGTTTGTATTTTGAGGAAAATCAATGATCATGTCTTTAGAGATTAAATCAGATCTAAATTCACATAATTTTTCTTTAATTAATTTCAAGTGATCCAAATCAAAATTTAATTTTAAATTCTCTAGAGCATATTTTAAAGAAGCAACTCCTTGAGTATTTAAAGTTCCTGACCTTTGATTTTCTTGATGTTTTCCGCCAAAAATTATTGGATTCAACTTATTTTTATGAAGAGTAAAACCTACCCCATTCAAAGCACCAAACTTATGCCCCGAGAAAGTAAAAAAATCAGCTGTATGTATAGATCTAAAATTTTCAATTTTACCTATTGCTTGAGTTGCATCTACATGAATAAGAAGATGGGGAAATTTATTTTTAAGTTCTTTTAAAATTTCTAAGCTCCAAATTCGACCTGTTTCATTATGAACCCAAGTGAAGTTAAGTAAACCATTGTTACTAAGATTCTCTTCAATCAATTCATAGTTAGACTCTAGAAAATCTAAAGATGTATCAAGTTTTAAAGCAATACAGTGAATTCCTTTCTCTTTAAGAATTGGAACTAAAGATCTAATACATGAATGATCTAAATCAGAATAAAAAAAGGAATCACCAATCGATAAATTGGTTAAGATACATTGATTACTGCCTTCAGTGGCACCAGAATGATATAAAATATTATAATCTGAGGAGTTAAAAAATTCTTTTATAAATCGAGAAGTTGTATTAATTAGCTTTAATGATCTTTTGCCTGCTTGATGTTGAGCTGAAGGATTGGCAAAAGGAAGATCAAAAAAAACCCCTCTTAAGTTTTCACTCAGAGGGGCAGATGAATTATAATCACAATATATCACCAAAAATTAGAAGTCTGATCCAATCCTTGGATTATTAATAAATGGAGAAGAATTAGTACTTGTCGTATTCGAATTATTTGTCTGTTGCGGTTGTTGCTGAACAGGATTATTCGTCATACCAGTATTAACATTTGATGGTCTCCAACTTCCAGCATCTGGAGTATGATTCACAGAATGCATTGGATTCATATTATTTTGCATCGGACTATTCTGAATAGGAGTAGTCGGTTGAGCAAAATTTTGCATAGGAAGATCTTTAGATCTTCTCATTAAATCACCAAGAGTAGTTGTAGATAAATACTCACTCATGATTGTTCCAAGGTTTTGAAAATAATTTCTAACCATGTGAAATTCTGGAGTTGTCACCATTGAAGGACCAGTTTCTTCAGAAAAGTTTACACCTGAACTAGGATTTCCTTTGATATCTCTAGCAGGATCGATGTTTTCACCAACTGATCTTAATACATCAGAAATAGTAATCTCATCCATAGATCTAGAAAGAACATATCCTCCTCCTGGACCTCTTACTGATTTAACAACTGAACCAGTTCTTAATTTCCTGAACAATTGCTCAAGATAATGTAAGCTGATTGATTGTCTTTTTGAAATTTCTTGTAACCTGACTGGGTTACCACTACTGTGCATTGTAAGATCAAGCATTGCTCTTACTGCATACCGGCCTTTTGACGTTAGTCTCATGATTCATCCTCCATAAAGATTAATAGTAAAAACTATCAAATGGCGTTCCCTGCCATTCGGAGACTTTTTAGTAATTGATACTAAAACTCTTCTCAAGTATAAGTATCACCTTATTGAAATGCTTACGTCAACAATTCAAACAAAAAAAATCAAAAACCTAGAAATTTATGGCAAAAACTGCCCCTATGCAAGTAAAAAATTTATTTTTTACAAAGAAATGTGGAAAAAAACTCCACGCTAAATATTTATTTTTTAAATTAATAAGGGATCTATCTTAGAGAATACCAAATCTCTTTCATCTTCTTTTGAACCGGACTGATTTATTTCTAAAAGATAATAATGAAACTGCTCAGGAACATGAGAAGAAAATAACTGATTTATATATTTATATCCCCACTCAGCTAAAAAGAAATCCTTATCATCAAGATACATTCCAAGCTCTAATTCATACAACTCATTAGAGTCCTTTATTCTATAAAAATCAGCATGAACTGTATCATCATACTCATTTATAATTGAATAAGTAGGACTTTGAACATCTTCTCCGATGAAATGTTTAGTAAAAGTAGTTTTACCAGCTCCCACTTTTCCTTCTAAGAAAATAATTGAGGGAACTTCTGATTCAGATTTAATTTCTTGAACCACATAAGCGTAATCACCAACTTTAGCCTTTTTCCATTCTTTAATTTCTGATTTATGCATACTTTTCTAACTCTTTAAATGCCTCTGGCAATGAATTAATAATACTTGTCGCAGTCATGAACCTCTCACCAAGTTCATTAGCAGCAAAATAACCTGCTTTGGAATGAATCATCACTCCCATTAAAACTGTTTTTTCTAATTTTGAAATCGATTTTAATCTTGATTCAAAAGTTTTGTTTTGATCTTGGGCCAAGAGACCGCCTAGTATTCCAGCAAGTACATCACCAACTCCGCCTGTCGCCATTCCTGAATTTGGCAAATAGCTCAAATAGATTTCTTCGCTTGGAATTCCAAGAAAAGTACAAGCTCCTTTCAAAACAACAATTCCATTTGTGGCATCTATTGCTTTGTTTAAATAAGTCATTGTATTTTCTATGATATCTTCTTTAGAAGTTTTGAAAAATCTTGCGAGTTCTCCGAAATGAGGAGTCATTATTGTGGGTGCTTGCCTATTTTGAAATAAAGCTGCATCATTTTCAATATCTAAAACATTGATCGCATCAGCATCTAAAACAATTGGTCCTTGATAAGATTCCAAGATTTTATGAACCAACCTTCTTGATCTGGCAGAAACACCTAACCCTGGGCCAATAACTATTGAGTTATATACATCCAGGCCTTGTATGAGTTTATCCCATTTTGAATCATCAATGGGAATATACCCAGATTTAATCTCTGGGATTAATCTATTTCCAAGTTCGCTGTACTGAGGCTCCCATGTAACAGATGTGATTGCTCCTACCCCCACTCTTAAAGCAGCCTCTGATGCTAAAAGAATAGAACCTACAAATCCATGAGATCCACCTATTAAAAGTGTATGTCCATAAAACTTTTTATCTTTAAATTTAGATCTACTTTTTGATAGACTCGCAACTTGTTCAAAATTAGTTAGAGTTTTATTTCCTTTATTGAATTTTTTAGGGATTCCAATATCTAAAGTAATCAATTCTCCTACAAAGTTAACCGCCTCTCCAAGAAAACACCCTATCTTTGGAAACCCAATCGCAAGAGTAATATCAGCATCTACGGCCGTTCCAATGACTTTTCCAGAATTCACATCAATTCCAGAAGGTACATCTATAGAAATAGTTAAATCACTATTTTCATTGATGACATTAATAAAAGAATAAATTTTCTCTGGTAGCGGAAGTCTTAAACCTGTGCCGGTAATACCATCTATAATGACATTCCTTTTTGAATTCTGAATTAGAAATCCTTCTAAATAATTCGGATCATCTACTTCAAAACCTTTCACTTCAAATTGCTTTGCTCTTTCAATTTGAAGCTTAAACTGCGCACTGGCACTTTCTTTTTTTCCTATAAAGAAAACACGTGTTTCAATACCTTGATTAGACAACTCTCTCGCTGCTGAGAGTGTATCTGCAGCATTATCACTATGCCCAAGAATAAAAATAAACGAATAATCATTTATAGAATCTTTGAATCTCTCTTGAATAAAGTTGCAAACTTGCTTTCCAACTTTTTCAATTAAAATATCTGAATTAAGAAAGAACTTTTCAAAGCACTCATTTTCAATTTCTGAAATTTCGTTCTTATTAACTACTCTCATCATAAGTGACTTCATTATCTCATAATATGAATCTAAAAAATAAGTGAGGAATTAAGATAAAGGTGAAATTTATTTAGAGTTGATAATAATTAAAAAGTTGAGTGAAATGACTTTAAAGTTAAGTCGAAACCTCATATTAAGGCGAGTTCATTCTAAATTGAGAGTTTATAAATTCTTAAGTGGTATTAGATATCCGATAATAAAGCTTCTTCTAAGTCGATAGAAATTCTTTTTATCTCAGTATCATTCTCACCTTCTACCATTATTCGAGCTAAATCTTCCGTCCCTGAATACCTTAAGAGAATTCTACCTTTCCCTTTAAGCTTAGATTCTGATTCTTTCACTACCTTAGTAAGATTAGGAAGGTTCTCAAATGGAACTTTTTCCTTAACTTTCACATTGTTTAAAATCTGAGGATAGAGATCAACTTCAGAAGCGAGCTCACCAATAGATTTCTGAAAAAACAAAGAACATTCAATTACTTTAAGAGCAGCAAGTATTCCATCCCCAGTAGTTGAGTGATTTTTAAATATTAAGTGCCCAGAAGGCTCCCCCCCAAAAACTGCATCAGAGCTCAACATTTTTTTAATAATATATCTATCACCTACTTGAGTTCGGTGAAAATTCATACCATTCCTAGTTAAATAATTTTCTAATCCAGCATTAGACATCACTGTGCCGATGACAGTCTTAGATGCACCTAATTGATTCATATGATCTAAATATTTGGCCAATGTACCTAATAGCTGATCACCGTCAATAATTTTTCCTTTTTCATCAACAACAATTAGTCTATCACCATCACCATCTAAGCAGATTCCAAAATCGGCCCTATAATCAACCACTGCTCTTGCACATTGTTCAGGATAAAGTGCTCCACATCCTTTATTAATATTTGTCCCATTAGGATTCACTCCTATATTGATCACTTCTGCACCTAACTCTTCAAAAATTAGAGGGGCGACCTTGTATCCAGCTCCATTAGCACAATCAAGAACAATTCTTAATCCTTCCAAAGAAGATCTTAAACTAAATGCTTGTTTGGCCCTAACTATATAACGTCCCATCACTTGGTCTAATCTTTTTGCTCGACCTAGATCTTCATGAAGTTTAACTTCTAACAATTCAGGGTTAAGAATTAAGCGTTCTAATTCAAGCTCGACTTCATCAGGGAGCTTGAATCCATTACCATCAAAAATTTTAATTCCATTATCAAAATAAGGGTTATGACTTGCACTAATCATGATTCCAGCATCTGCTCTCATTGATTGAGCTACAAAAGCAACTCCAGGCGTTGTAAGAGGACCAGTCAAAATTGCTCTTCCTCCTTGTGAACACACTCCTGAAGCAAAAGCTTGCTCTAACATATAACAAGATAACCTAGTGTCCTTTCCTATAACAATTAATGGGGCTTTCCTATTATTTGTTCTATTTTGTGATTTAAAAAAATATTGAGTAACAGCTCGACCTAGTGCCATTGCTACCTCTCCAGTCATAGGATAAACATTTGCTTTTCCCCTAATCCCATCTGTTCCAAATAATTTTCTCATTTTTTTATTCAACTGTAATTGTGGCTTCTTTGGCAAGCATTATATCACCACAAAGCCAACTTAGAGTGATATTATATTCCCCTGAAGAACTAAAAGTATGATCTGTGGAAGTAGAATTCACAACTTCTGAGCCGTCTCCAAAATTCCAAGAAAATGCAATTGAATCTGAAAATGTTTGAGGCTTAAATGTAAGTTTATCCCCAACTCTCACTTTAATTTCTTTATCAAGAACCTGACATCCACCTTGAATAATTCTTTTCCCTTCATTTCTTTGAGGAACAAAGGCAATAATTTCTACTTCGTTTGCATTCGAGCAAATTTTATCAAGGTTTGGCTCTAAAGAAGATGCAATGCTAGATAAAACTGAACAGGCAGTAAAAGTTGTAATTCTAAATGATTCATTATTTTTACTGGTCTCATCATCGTTCGAGTCATCATCATTCGAGTCATCATCATTCGAGTCATCATCATTCGAGTCATCATCATTCGAGTCATCATCAGTATTTAAAACATCTATACTCACTGATTTCACTCCATCATCCACAGGATCCTCTTCTATTGATGTTGCTTGATCAATTGATAAACTTATCTTAGGAAAATCTGAAATAATTCTACATTGTAATTCAAGAATCATTTCATCTTCCAACTCAAGCTTATCTTTAGAAAATAATCCAATAACTTCATCATAGTCACCATTTTGAATTAAGTGATCTACATATATAGTACCTTCTGGACATTTTGAAGTATGTTGGATTTGATGAGCAGTTTCAGGGCCTTGATTTAAAACTTTAATTTCATAATGAATGATTTGGCTTTTTGATCCTAAGCAACTCAATACATCATTTTGATTTTCACAATTAATGCTTGAATCTAAGTCAAGATCTAGAATTCTAAGAGAAGTTTTTAAGTCGGACCTGATATCTAGATCAATAATCCCTCCATCTTCTGAAGGTGGGTCATCAGAAATATCTGCTTCAGTTGAATGCCCTATAGCAATGAGGTCACTTGTAGGCTCACCTTGGATAACATTAGTCTCTTTACAAGAAAATAAAAAAAATAAAATGAAAATGCTAAATTGCTTTAGGCAACTCCATAATGACTGTTTCTTCATCAATACCTTTTACTTTTCTTTGCTTAGCTAGTTCTATTGTTTTCAAATGAACTTTTTCACAAGCAATTAATTTTTTTCTTAATGCTTCTCTACTAATACCCATGTTTTTAGCAGCTCTAGATTTATTACCTTTGGCTTGCTTGATTTCAGCTAATATTAATTCTCTTTCAACTAATAAAACTCTTTCCTTCAGTGGTAAGCTGGAATCATTAACGAAAGGAATCTCGGATGAAATCCTAACATTCATTGGTTTTTGTAAGATACTTAATACTTTATCATCAACTTCAGTGATCACATGATTTTTAGTGTTAAATCGCACCAATCTGCTTATTGCATTAGATAACTCAGCAACATTTCCTGGCCATTCATACTGAATTAATTTTTCTTTCATCTCATCAGAGAATACTTTTAAAAGATATCCCTGAGTCTGACATTCTTTAGCTAAAAAATAATCTAACAACTCTTTGACATCTTTTTTTCTCTCTCTAATAGGATGAATATTTACAATGTTTTCATTTAAAACATTGAATAAATCAGTTGTAATCTCTCCGTCTCTTTTTAAATCAAGTGGTAACTTTTCAGAAGTAAAAATGAATCGAATCGATTCGTTCTTAGGCTTAGATGCTTCATTTGAAAATGCTTTAAAAATTTTCTCTTGTGTGGTTCTTGAAATCTTATGAACATCAGATACACATATTGTCCCTCTAGGACAAGTATTAAGATATCCATTTTCTTGATCAAATAATTTTTCATTGATCTCTGCATCATTCATTGTTGAGCCATTGATGACTGCATACTCATCAACTCCACGAGTTCCTTCCTTATGTAAGATTTTAGCATAAAGTTTTTTACCAACCCCTCTCTCTCCAATAAGAGTAACAGGATCAGAAATATCTTTTAATTTTAAAATACATTTTCTTAAATCTGTTGTATGTTGAGATCTTCCTATCCATACCAATGATCTTGGGTGTGGAGCACTAAATCTTCTAATCAATGATTTCTCAGAAACTGGATCGTATTGTCTAAAGAAGCTAGAGAAAATCAAAGATAGAAATCTCATTACCTTCTCATCTTCTTGGTTAAACCTAGGTTCATTTCTCTTGTTTACAATTTCAATAACACCGATAGGTTTATCAAGTTTGTTAAAAATGGGATGACAAATAACTGAATTAGTTTTTACTCCAAGCTTTGAGTCTATTTTTTCATAAAACTTTAACTTATCATTCCCACTATCTACATTTAAACAACTTGTTGAGGTATACACAGCTCCTGCAATACCTTTTCTATAATCAAATGATAATTTCTTTTTCTCTACACCAATTGCATGCTTCGCTTGCAATTGATTAGTTTCTGTATTTATTAGATATACGACAGCTCTTTGTGCATTTAAAATCCTCATACTTTCTTCAAGAATAGAATCAATAAACCCTTCTTTCCCTGAAAAATTCATAATATCTTTATATAATGAAAGCATTAATGAGAGCATTTCAAATCCCTCAGTAATATCTTCATTAAACTCAGCGAGGGCCAACTTCTTGAGACTATCTCTAACTCTTTCTTGATTAAAGTGAGAGATAAGTTGATCTACGAACCTCTTCATGTTCACAAGATCTTCTTCTTCAGATATCTCAACTCCATAAGTCATCGAAGGGTCATTGAAATGACCTGAGAAAACTCTAACAACTTTAGCACTGACGTCAAACCTTAACCTTTTATAACTAAAAGAAACTGAAATCTCATCATCTAGAGCTAGTTTAGTTTTAGTTTTTACTCCAAGACCAGTTATGCTGACATCAATAATTTGAGCATCATCTAAAAACTCACCTCTATCTGAGTATAAGTCTTCTTTGCTAATCGAATATCTCACATCATCACTAGAATTTAGTGGGATTCTAAAAGACTTAAAAAATCGAAATTCTGATAAACTTTTAATCATAATATTAACCTCTATAGGTATGTATCGGTTATTAAATCAAAAACTTTAAGGGTAACGTTCATTTTGTGAATTTTTTGAGGCATCTAGAAAATTTTTATTACCTATAACTATTATTCTGCTCCCTGATCCAATATATTCCAATTGTGAACATTCTTAAGATGGGCCCTTGCTGCTGCAGCACTAGCTTTGTATTTTGCATAAACAACTCCAGTGGGAACATTGTTCGGATTACAAGTTGCCGCACAAGCAATCAAGAAGTTACTCCAGTTTTGATTAGAAAGATTGTTTGTGGCCGTGAACATATAAGTTATAGATGTGACATTGGAAAAATCCCAATTAAGTGTATTAGGATTCCCTGCACCCATATCCCAAAACATACTCGCCATACTTGTTACTTGTGATACATCCCAGTTTAGGACGTCAGGATTTGCCAAGTCTGCTCTATAAAACATTCTATACATAGAAGTGACTGAAGAAGTATCCCAATTAGAAGTATTAGGAACTGCGCTATCTGCCTCATTAAACATATTAGACATTGAAGTAACTTTAGAGGTGTTCCAATTACTTGTATCAGGGTTAGCTAACGGAGCATTCAAAAACATACCACTCATCGTATTAACATTACTAGTATTCCAATTAGTAGTATCAGGGTTTGCTCCATCTGCCTGATTAAACATATTTGAAAAACTTGTCACACTTGAAGTATTCCATCCACTGGTATCAGGATTTGCAAGATCAGTCTTATGAAACATCGTGCTCATCTGAGTTACATTAGAAGTATCCCAACCACTTGTGTCAGGTTCAGCTACCTTAGCTTCATTAAACATGGAACTCATATTGGTAACATTCGATGTGTCCCAGGTAGAGCAATCT
>JAHDHG010000103.1 GCA_020631435.1 Bacteriovoracaceae bacterium
GATTTGAGGTAAAGCCAATATTGATCATTGCTAAATGTGAGCCATTCTGTCTACTTCCAGACGAGCCTCCTGTGATTACCTGACCTAAGTCTGAAGTAAGAGTTTCGAATGTTCCTTCGCTCACTTTTTTAAGTTCAGTGTTGAGTTTTTTTACTATTTCTTTAGTTATATCAAGAGGAGTGTTTTTAGATGCTTCTAATCGAATGCTCATGCCATCTAGTCCCTCTGCAGGAAACAAGCTGAATCTTTCAAATAGCTTTTTCCCTTGGAGAAAAGATAAAGAAATCATAGCAAGTAAGATTAACGTAAAAAACCATTTAAATCTCAAGCTAAAATGAATATATTTTTTATATGTTTTCTCTAGCTTCTCAAATATATTTTTCTTCTTTTCTCTTTTTCTCATGACCTCTTCAGCATGAATGGGAAGAATATAAATTGCTTCAATTAAAGAGACCATAAGTAAAGCAATTACTGTAATAGGAATTACTTTTAAAAATTGCCCCATTATTCCTTGCATAAAGGCAATGGGTAAAAAAGCAAAAACTGTGGTAAGAACAGAAGCTAAAACTGGTATTGCCACTTCCTTTACACCATTGATGACGGCATCAAAGATTTCTGCGCCATTTTCTAAATGGCTATAGATGTTTTCACAGACAACAATAGCGTCATCCACTAACATTCCTAAAGCTATGATGATACCTACGACTACTAAGGAGTTAAGAGTATTCCCCATCACCACGAGAACAATAATTCCACCTAGGATTGCAATAGGAATTCCTATAGAAGTAACAAGAGCTGATCTCCAATCAAGAAATATTAAAAGTATAATTAATAAAAGAACTAAACCTGTGATTGCATTGGAGGAAACAATTTTCAACTTATCTCTTATTCTTAATGATTGATCTTTATAAGTTTTTAACTTTAGACCTTGTGGAAGATTTTTTAAATATTTATCAAGCTCTGCCTTGATCTGATCGACTGTTTTGACAGAGTCGAAGAAAGGTTTTTTTATTATAGTCATAAGAAGAGCATCCTTGTCTTCGAAAAGTTTTTTGTTTTGAAGTTTTTCTATTTCAAAACTGATTTCAGCAAGGTCTTTGACGTAAACTTTCTTCCTGGAGAAATTAGATTTTACAATTAAGTTTTCTATAGATTTTAGATCTAAGAAGTTTTTAGAAATTGCAATATTGGCAACTTCATTTTTATTTTCAAAAATTCCTCCTGGTGATTTTTTAGTCCAATTTTTTATTGCAGCCATTAGCTCTATTAAAGAGATATCGAACTCTTTAAGTTTACTTAAGTTTGCTTTAACTTTAATTTGTTGATCAGAACTACCAGAGATCGAAATACTTTGAACTCCTTTGATCTTCTTTAAATAATCTTTTAACTTTTCGGCTTCATTTTTTATTTGAAGAGCAGAAAGAGATCCATATAGTCCAATTCTAATAACGGGGATATTGCTTGCTTTCGCTTCTGTCACAATTGGATCATTCGCATCAGATGGGAAGTTTCTCACCTCTGCAATCTTTTGTTTTAATTCATCGGCTATTTTCTCAGGATCAGGATACTTATCATCGATCTCAATTGAGATTGATCCGGCTCCTGAATAGGAAACAGATCTAAAGTTTTTAACTCCATCAACTTCTTCAATTTTTTCTTCAATGGGATCGATGATAAGTTCTTCGATATCTTCAGGAGAGGAGCCTGGATAAGAGACAGAAACATTCACTCTGTTAAAATTAACATTAGGTCTTGCTTCTCTTTGCATATTGATAAGAAGGTAAATGCCAATTGCGACGATTAAAATGGATAAGAAATGAATAAAGAGTTTTTGCTTAAGAAAGAATTTTAGTAACTTCATTTTTCTCCATTTTTTTCTTAATATTAATTCTTTCAATGTAGATAGTCATGATATTAAAGCCAAATGGGCCTATTTATAATTTTGACGAGGAGTTAACGAATTCGTTAAAAGCGAGAAAAACTTAAGGCAAATCCTAATTGAACAAAATGAGAAGTATCTCTTGAATATGGGTTTTATTATCAGAACGTACTTAAAATAGATAATGAATCTATTAGTGCTAATGAATGTGCAGAAATCATCATGAAACTTATATCAAAAAAATAATCATTCTTATTTCCATATAATTAAAAGTTGAAGTGTTTATAATCAAAGCATTCTCAAAAGATATTCTTACTGAATCATAGATCAATCTTTTCAAATTAAATAAAAATTGGTATTTACTTATACTTTAAAGGTTGTGCTGGAAGAAAGTGTTGGTAGAGATTTCTCTCAGTTACAACGTATATTATTTTATTTTTAAGGAGTTTGTCGTGTACCTTACAAAAATTTTTTTATTCGTTGTCTTACTAACTTTTAACTGTTTTTCTTGTCATGATATTTCTCTCAAAGCTAGTAAGAGTATTGAAATTCTAAACACTAGTGATGAAGTTGCGTTTGTTAATCAACATAAATTACTTGGAAGGATAATGATTCTTTCGGGGCATCTTCTTAAATATCAAACTAAGTTTGAATCAGGTAATTCATATCATTCTTTTCTGAAAGAAGATTCATGTGAAATTAAAGAAGTGAAATTAATAAATTAAGGTTTCTATGAGATATTTATTTTTGGTTGTTTTATTTTTTTGCAACTCACTTATGGCCAGACAATATATTCAATGCTCTGAATTGAATTCTAAGAATAGCATTGTTATTAATTTAAATGGTTTGGAGTCTTCAATATTTCTTTCATCAGAGGATGATTACCATAATGGGATCGGAGTTTTAAAAAGAATTACTTTTGAAAAGAAGTATTTCAATGAACAACTAAGAGAAGTTTTTCATGTGTACTCCGCAAATGAGATTAGCGGAACTAGGGAAGTATTACATATTAATGAAAAAGACATAGGCGTAACCTCAAACTATTTAGAGGTAGAATTAGAGATAAATAAAGTTAATAAAAAAGCTTTCTATTCTTTGATTTGTTACTCTAGTTTGTTTGTTGATTAATAGACTAACTTGCTTCTTTAAAACTTCCATTCTCTTTCTTTTTTTGAAAGAAGTCCGTTAAGTCTTTTTTTAATTTCTTATTGATCCAAAGGTGTATTTTTGAGAATATTTTCACTAAGAGCTTATTGGATTTTCTACCCTTGCTTTGAAAATCTAATAAGTCCGTTCTCATTTCTGGTTTGAAAGATAGGATTCCTTGGTAGAACAAAGATGCATCTAGAGATAGTTTATTATTGATTATTTCATGACCAAGTTTTCTTGCTGCTATCGATGCCTCTTGGCAATTCATCGTTTCATGTTGCCAATAAGGCGATACGGCATGAGTTGAGAAATTAGTTTGAATTTTATACTTCTCAACATTTTCTGGTTCTAATATGGGAACCCCAGGGACTCGAGTGCTAAATGTACAAAGAAAGTAAAAATCAGGGGGGGATATTTTAAAAGAATCTAAGGTTGTTTTAAGAGTTTCTTTGGACTCACCAGGGAAGCCTATTACATAGCTTGCCACTGTTGTTAGTCCATGGGTTCTACAATTCTTGAGGGCCAAGTTGTTTTTTTCAGGAGTCACTCTCTTATTCATGTTTGATAAAACTTGCGCATCTGCACTCTCTATTCCTATTTGAACTTGTACGGCACCTGCTTTGATCATTAGTTTGACTACTTCTTCATCACAAAGATCATCTGCTCTAGCATAGCAAATCCACTTTATCTTCACTTCTCTTTTAATAAGTTCTTTACATAACTCTATCAATCTTTTTTTAGGCATAGTAAAAAGGCTATCTAGGCAAGTGATATATTCTACATTTAGTTCTTCATAGTAATATTGCCAATCATCAGCGATTCTTTTCGCGGATTTTGTCCTAAACTTTGTATCATCAAAAAGATAAGGATAATTGCAAAAAGCACATCTGTATGGACAGCCTCTCACGCTTTCGTAATTAATCATTCTAAATTTTCTGTGATAGTATTTTTCTGCAAGAGTCCAATCTTCTCTCGGAAGAGAATCTAAATTCAATGAATCCGGAGTTCCACTATAAAGTACTGGCTTAGAGTTAATAAACTCGACTCTTCCATTTTGAGGTGATTCTAAGTGAGAATAATTATTTGATATCCATTTACAGATTGATGGGACCAGATATTCTCCATATCCTACGGCCACTAAATCTAGTTTGTCTAATTGAGTTAGCTCATTTATGCCAAGACTTGCTAGAGCTCCTCCAATAATAACTTTATTTTTAGGCGACTTGATTAAATCTAGGATCGGAATTAGTTCACTGATATCTCTTAGAAAAGTAGTGGAAAGAAAAACTGCTTCACATTCCTTTAAGAACCTTGAACTCTTTTTTTTGTTTGAGAATAAATCATCAATACTTATAGATTCAAATTCAAATCCACTTTGATGTATTAAGGTCATTAACATAACTTCAGTTAACTCAGGAGTATTAAAGTTGTCCTTTGTATAGAATACGGATTTCAAGGATTTATTTTCCCTATACCTTTTTTTATAGCCTTCTAGACGTGTGAGAATAATATTTTCAGCAAAATTAAATTTTATCTTTGTATCTAACCAAGTGTTGTCAGAATATTTAATGTGAAGAATATTTTTTTTGATAAATGAAATGATAGAACTTTCTTTATGAGTAATCATTCCACCAGTTATGATTAAAATTTTTTTCATAATAAAATTTATTAGTTCTTATTGATTTCAGTTTCTAAAAAGTTTAAACCAAATCGATCATTGAACTTTAAAGAAATCTGGCTTGCATCTTTTTTAGAAGCCACTACATTAATTTCCATAGTGAAAAGTGATCTCTTTGCTTTAAGAAGTATCTTTCCGTCAGTATATTCCCATGTACCTTGACCTGTTCCTAGGTTAGGAAGGTTATAAAACCACTTCTTGTCTTTATATAGAAATACCTCTATGGGATATTCATTATTAAGAATAGATATATCTGAAAAATAATTGGGTTCTTCAGAGAAATTTCTGTTATTAATTAAATAATCTAATTGAGTCATTTCCACCTGATATTCTTCTAGGTTTCCATACTCAGATTTTTTTCCACAAGATGGGATAGATATAACTAAAAGAAATAGGACAAGTCTTCTTAGAACTGACATGTACTTATAATATCATAATTTGTAATTTGATTAATAAAAGAAACTCAAATCATCTGATTCAGTAAGGTATTTTCTAGCTTAGATTTATGACTAAAATCTATACAAAATTGTAAATAGTTCAATAACAGATGAAAATAGCCAGATAAATCTTACAATTTAATTAATACTATTTTCTGGAGGCTAAATTGAAACTTTTCATCATTTTCTTTTTGTTTGGATTAAACTCTTTTACTCAAGAGGTAGCTTATTGTGATGAAGCTATTTCAAATGATGATACGACCTCTGGGTCAGGGAATACAAAGCTTCAGGGATCATACAACCCTGAAGAAAACGCTTCAAGAAATAAGTCTATGACTGAAGATAAGGTCTATCTGTTTAATATACCTCCTGGACAAGAAGAATCTAAAACTTTTAATTTATATGCTCAGGCCTATACTATTCCAGATAATATCGTCGTCCATTTTGATGATAGAGAGATTGGAACACTTTGGTATGGAGGGTCCAGTGATTGTAACCAAGAAAACGACGGGCTTACTGAAGATGCTTGCGTGAGGGGGCCATTTATATGGAATATAAGTGAAGACTCTTCAAGTTTTGAATCGCTTGATTCTCAAGAAGCAAGTCAGTTATTTATTGAACATGTTCCAATTCATACATTGAGAGGTTTAGTACATGTAAGAATTGAAGTACCGCCAGGTATATGTCAGGTGAAAATAGAAATGAATACGAACCCTGATAAGGCTTCTTATTGGGAAGCAATGATGAGATGTCCTGGTTTAGACTGTAATCCTACTGGAGAGATTCAAGTAGTTAATAAATGTGAATCTAAAGAACTTTCCTTAAACACTCAATGTCAGGCGTTTCATCAAGGTGAAATTACTTGGACTGGTCCCAATGACTTTGAAGATGGAAATGAAAGCACGGAGGTTTTTACTAGTGGAATGTATAAAGCAAGTATTCAATATGCTAATGATTGTCGATTAGAGATTGAAGAAGATGTAAAGATTAATCCAATAGATGTGAGTTTTGAAATAAAAGAAAATACTTGTGAGTCTAGCGAAAACGGATCTATTAAAGCAAATGGTCTCGGAGGATATCCTCCATACAATTATACTTGGAGTAGTGGAGAAACATCTCAAGAGTTAGCGGATATCGTTTCTGACTCTTATGAAGTGACAGTCACTGATACGTTAGGCTGTGAAATTACTAAAGATGCTTATGTTGAAGAAAATTTTTATTCCGCAGTTTTAAATCTAGATTATTCTTTGGAATCATGTTCTGTGTTAGGCCAATTAAGTATTTATGATGCTAATGGAGAGTTTGTTTCAGAATCAAGTGTCGGACATCAAGTTAAGGAAGAGTTATTTTTTAACAATGAAGACTTTGAAGTTTCTGTTGGAGGATGTAATTATGTTGCTGAAGTTGAAAGAGGAGACAATTTTCCTGCAGATCCAGTTAATATTTTTTATCCCAATATTTTTGCACCAAATTCATTTGGTGAGAATAGTCATTTTATCATTGGAGTAGAGAGAGAGATTCCTGTTAAATCATTCGCAGTATTTGATAGGTGGGGTAGTAAGATGGTTGAGCATACAGATTTTATGTTGACGTCAGATAAAAAGTTATGGGATGGAACTATCAATGGGAAACCTGCAGCTTCTGGAGTTTACGCATATATTGTTGAATATGCGGATAAATGTAAAGAACCAGTTGCTGGAGACGTCACTGTCGCTAGATAAATTATTTCATAAATTATAAAGGTATGAGATATTCAAGAGATGAAAAGATCTTTGAATATTGTATACCTTTTTATCTCTATCCTAGCACTAGTAACTTGTTGGCATTTTAATATTAATAAATTCAGCAAAACGGTACTTTGATTAGTTTTATTTCTAATAATCTTTTAAATCCTGCTTCTACGTCAATTTTTTATGATTTAGGCTTTCTTTTTTTGTCTATTTCAATTTTTATTTTAGTGGAGTCTAAGAGGTTAAAGATAAGGTTTGCTTGGCTTTATATTGTATTAGGGCTTGTGATTGCTATTAGTTTTAGCTTCCCACTTTTTCTAGTAGCAAGGCAGTTGAAAATTAATAAAGTTTTAGCAGATGGCTAAATTTAATACACACTGAATTTATTTCTTCTCGCAATAAAACCTTTCTTAAATGATGATATAAGTATTTATGATACTTATCTTGATGTTTATTTCAACTCTTTCTCTGAGTGCAGATCTATTTATTGAATGGTCTAGATTAGAGAATAATAGATGTGAGGCCTTAATAGGGATAGAGCTAGATTCTGGTAAAAGATTTGGCCACTTCAGTGAACAATCAGAGTATTTATCAGAAAAATCTAAATTTCTAGGACCTGTAGAATTTATCTCTCATAGAGGATTATGTGGAAAGGGGAAGGATACCCCTTGTAATACAATTGATGCAGTAGAAGAGGCACTTTATTCAGGTTATGCGATGGTTGAAATTGATGTCTGGAATACCATAGATAATGTTTTTTATGTTTCTCATGATAATAATTTAAAAGCAGCTACCAATTGTAAGTCTAAAATTAATGAGTCATATTCTAAAGATTTGGAGAATTGTAGGGTAATGCGAAGCCCTCTTATTCCCGAGTTGAAAATTTTATCAAAGAAAAAATATTCTAATTTTCCAAGTTTGACCTCATTGAATGAAATGGCTCAATACTTTTTTGACGAGAACAGTCTTAAAAGTCTTGTCGTTGATATAAAGCCAAGGGATATTGGTTCACTTAAAAAATCATTGAGTGGGTTTATGTCGTCTCTTTCCCCTGAGAATTCTGGAAAGATTATGTTTATAGTTAAAGATAAACAAATTGTAGAATTTATTTCCAGTTATAATTTAAAAAATTCAACAAATTTTGAAATCGCTCTAGAAGGAAAAATGGGAGGAGAGCCCTTAACAAATCATCAAGAATATCTTGGCGATAAAAATAATCACGATATTGTATCACTTACTTATGGATTAGGGGGGGGGATCGTTTTTGGACATCTTGGTTTTCATAAAAGGTTTCAATCTAAAAACAATAAAGGAAAATTATTCCGAAAATATTTCGAATCACAGAGAAGTTCAGATAAAGAAACTATGCTTTGGACTTTGAACAAAAAAAAATCACTAAATAAGGTTTGGCGTTTTAAACCTGCATATATTATGTCTGATCTTCCATATAATCAGATTATTGAAACTCAACTTAATTGGCTTGAGAGTCATTTAAATAATTCAACTTTTTGTCATAATAATTAGTCTCTTGAAAAGGCAATAAATTCTAGAGTCATTCTTTTTTTCTCACCTCACATAAAATAATAAGGTGTTAAATATTCTATCCCCTTTGATTATTTTTATCTTTATTTTCTCATCTTGCTCTGAGGCCCATGTTGAACCTTATTTGGAGTTTCCAGACTCTATCCAATCAAATCTCCCTTTAGTTATCTTAGGAGATACTCAAAAAACGTCTCTTGCTGAAAGAGTTATCTTTAGACGAGAAAAAAATAAAGGGGTAAGCAAGAAAATATTAAATGCGATCTCTAAAGAGGAAATTGCTGGGGTTATCCATTTAGGAGATGCCATTTTTAACAGTGCAAGTAAAAAAGAATGGAATCAATTCGATACTTATTCAAATGAAATAAGAGATAAAAAAATCCCAATGCAGCTTCTCATGGGTAATCATGAATATTGGGGACATGACTATTTTGCTTTAAAAAATGTTTTCAAGAGATTTAAAAGTTTAGAAAAATCTAGATGGTCTTTTAAAATATATAATAATATTGGTTTGATTTTTATAGATTCAAATGTAGATTCATTATCTCGTGAGAAATGGCAACAACAATTGATTTGGTATAGAAGTACTATCAAAAAACTGGAAGCAGATCCAACAATAAGCTCTATAATAGTCTTTAGCCATCATCCACCGTTTTCAAATAGTGAACTAACTGGAGATGAAGAACATGTCCAAAAATCTTTTGTACCTGAATTTTTTAAATCTAAAAAAGCAATAGCTTTTTTTGCAGGTCATGCTCATGGATTTGAGAGATTTATAAAAAAGGGGAAAAGCTTCATCGTTTCGGCTGGAGGTGGGGGTCCTCGAGTTAAATATAGTCAGGATCCTAAACACCGTGATCTTTCTTCTTTAAGTTATCCTCGGCCCTTTCATTACTTAGTTATGAAGCAAAAAGACTTAGGCTTAAGTTTTGAGATGAAAGGATTTAATTTAATTTCAGAAGAGTTACAAACTATTGATCAATTCGAAATTAGATTTAAATAATCGCCACAAATACATGGCACTTATTACTGATAATTAATTATTTATTAAACAGTCTATATTATTCAGTATTTTTTGTTATCTCTGATAATCTATTTAAGAAATAAAAGATTTATTCCGAATAAGTCCAAAATTGCTTTATAGATAAACAGAGGTACGTTTGTGAGATATCTAATTTTTGTATGTATTCTTTTTCTTATTGGTTGTAATAACCAAAACTCTCATCTTTTTGACCCAGGAGCCGCTAATGTTTCGCCTCCAAATATAAATCTTTCTCCTTTAGCACCTGGTCAATGTGCTGAACTTGGAAAGAGTTTATC
>JAHDHG010000104.1 GCA_020631435.1 Bacteriovoracaceae bacterium
ATGGATTTAATAAATCACATGCTGTTGCTTATGCTTATATCGCTTATCAAACTGCATTTCTAAAATATTATTATAAAGCTCCATTCTTTGCTGCTCTACTTGGAACTGAGATTAATAACACAGACAAGATCACGAATTATATCAACGATGCCAAAGAGCATGGGATTGAGATTCTTCCTCCTGATATCAATGAATCACTTTGGCTCTTTAACACTATCGGATCAGATAAAATTAGATTTGGTATGGGTGCTGTGAAGAATGTGGGTAAAGGTGCGGTTGAGGCGATTATTGAAGAAAGAGAAGAGAACGGTCCTTACAAAGGGCTTATTGATTTATGCTCTAGAGTTAGTCTCTCAAAAATGAACAAAAGAGTTCTTGAATCATTAATTAAAGTTGGTGCATTTGATTCTTCTGATAGATTTAATAGAGCAACACTTTTAGAAAACTTAGAAACTATTCTTGCAGCATCTTCAAGAAAGCAAAAAGATTTAGAAAGTGGGCAGGGTAGTTTATTTGATTCTTTTTCAGCAGTAGAAGAAGAGTCTGTTAGTATTGATATCAAAGAAGTTGAAGGTTTTGATGATAAAGAAAAACTTAACTATGAATACTCTTTAATGGGGATTTATGTTTCAGGTCATCCACTAGATAGAGTGAAATCTATTATTAAAGATTTGAGTTCAATGGAAATTGAAAAAGTTCAAAGTCTTGAGGGAAGAGATAAAAGAGAAGTAACCTTAGCAGGAATCTTAACTGTGGAGAAAAATCTTATCACTAAAAAAGGTGATAAGATGTGCTTTGCGAGACTTGAAGATCTTACGGGGAAAGTTGAATGTGTCGTATTTCCAAGTGTCTTTACAGAATATGAAAGCTTTCTAAATTCAGACGATCCTGTGATAGTGAGCGGTTATTTAAATTTAGCTGAAGATCCAAGGAAATTTTTTCCTTCTAAAATTCATAAACTTTCAGATAAAGCTGAAAGTGATGTCAAAAAAGTTTCTGTTTCTGTTTCTATAGAAAATAAAAATCAAAAGTCCATGCAGGACCTTAAAAAAATACTACAAACTTTTAAAGGAACTACTCCTATTGAATTAGTTTTTGAAGATGGTCAGTGTAAAGCTAAAATGAATCTCGGAGAAGATTACTATGTTAATCCGCACCCGAAGATGGTTAGTCAGATAAACGAGCTTTTTAAAGGAAATTGTGTTAACTTTAATACATGAAATTTATTTTTTTAGCATGGATGCTTTCAATAAGTCTGTCTCTTTTTTCTAACGAGATTAATACTCAACCTAAACGTGTTTTTTTTGATTTTGAATACTCTCTCAGCGGTTTTAATTGGACTGAGTTTAAAATTGATGAAAAGCAGTTTTCAGAAAAATTAGTTAACTCTTGGATTAAAAAAATTTCAGAAACAAATCAAATAGAAGTACTCAATGCTAAAAAAGCGCATACTTCTATGAATGAAAATGATTTACTTTTAAATTTATATGTTAAAATTAGAAAGTCTGAATTCAAAAATGATCAATTTGGTTTTAGCTATAAAATTGATTATACCTTCTTAAATCGATTAGGAAATTTAGTTGATCAAGGACAAAACTTTGAAGGTTCTTATTTTTTAAATACTGATAAAAAAAATCTTGCTGATAACTTGGGAAGGTTTCTCTATTCCCAGTCAGCAAATCAAGTTTCTTCTATAGCATTTGCTCTATCTAGAACAAATAAAGAAACTCCTACTTCTCAAGTAAGTGTGAGATACCAAAAATATTCTGATATTGAAAAGTTCATAAAGAAACTTAATGAAAACTTTTCAAATGCTTATGTTAAATCAATCAATGACGAAAAAGCGATCCTTGAAATCGAAGGGAATAAAGCTCAGGTAGAGATTGTTATAAATAGTCTAAGAAAGAAAGGTAATAACTTTGAGTTCGTGAAAGATTCAAGAGGGATTGCTTCAGATTCTAGCTTATAAAGTTCAAATAAAAAGCAAACAAAAACAAAGATAAGCAAATATACATTATTCTGCTTGGTTTTTTCTTTAAGATGATTAATTCGAAGATTGTTGAAAGTATTGGCCCTGTCACTGAAATTGCTGTGATGACGGAAAGTACACCAAATTTAATTGCATTTAAGTAAAGATATAATGATAGAAAAGTGCCTAAGAAGCTAAAAAACAAGGCCTGTTTTTTAAGCTTTGGGGAGAGTTCATTAAACTTTGATAATATGTTTATAGGCCTATTCAGTGAATAAAGTGCAAAAAATAATATTGCCCCAAAGCATCTTATAAAATTAGCAGTGTTTCCATCAAAGCCAGTAATGATAAAACCTTTTTTACTTAAAAATATTCCTATTCCATCTAATAGTATTCCAAGTAAAGCACAATAGATTCCAATTAAGCTCCAATTTTTTGATGCTTTGATATTTTCATAAGCAAATAAGAATAAACAGATAATAAAAATGACGACGGCAAGAATATTATTAAGTGCCAAATTTTCATTGAAAAAAAACTTATCAATAAATAAAAAGATAATAGGTTGAAAAGAAAATAAAATGAGTGTTCTTGCAGGACCAATTTCTTGAAAACCCTTAATAAGAAAAATATCTCCAATTCCAAGACCAATAAATCCAGATACTAAAAAAAATAAGGAAGCTGATTGAAAAATATTAACTGGAAAAAATATAAATAAAACGAGGAAGCAAGAAAAAGCGATGATTGCTTTGAAACAATTCATCCATAAAGCACCATTTTTTTTAGCTAAAATAGCAAAATATACTGTTGAGAGAGAGAAACAAAGATTGGCTCCAAGAGCGAAAAGAGTAGCTAATTGACCATCTTTCAAGCTTGTCCGTTGTCTCCGATAGAACAGACAGGACACATATCAGCTTGTTCTTGGCATAGGTCGATTTCTTCAGGTGTAGTAGGTTGTTTCTTTACGTAAGCATTTCCATAATCGTCTTCAGCAAAGAAATCAGGTGCTCCTGAGTAGCAGACATTACAAGCGATACATCCCTCTCCATCATCATCATCAGGATCAGTGCAATACCATGCACCTTGAACGTTTAACTTGTGTTTTTTCTTTGGATTTGCCATTAACTAATCTCCATTTAAAAGCTAATATAATGATAAATAGCAATTACTGCAATATGTAAATTGAGGAGAGAATGAGAAGCTTTGAACAATGCATTGATTTGGCCAGAAAATGGTCAGAGAATCCTTTTTTCGCAAAGTCTGATAGAGAAAATCTTACACGGTTATTAGAATCGAATTCTTCTGAGATAGAGGAATCATTTTATAAAAATCTAGAATTTGGAACTGCAGGTCTCAGATCCATTGTTGGGTTTGGGCCTAATAGAATGAATATTTATAATGTTAAGAAGGCCGCTTACGCTCTTGCAATGGCGTCTAAAAATATTGGGGGCTCTAAAGTAGCTGTTTCTTATGATTCAAGAAATACAAGTCTTGATTTTTCAATGGCTACTGCTGAAGTCTGTAGTGCTCTAGGATTTCAAGTTTATCTAGTGAATAGGCCGACCCCAACTCCCTTATTATCTTTTTTTGTTAAAGAGTTAGGGTGTGACTGTGGAGTAATGATTACAGCTAGTCATAACCCACCTGAGTACAATGGATTTAAAGCATATTGGAAATCTGGAGGCCAAATTATCCCTCCTGTCGATACAGATATTTCTCGTATATATAATGACACTACTTGGGAAACTCTTAGTGAGTTAAAAGTAGACAAAAGTAAGATTGAATATGTCTCTGAAAATATTTATGAAAAATATTTCCAGATGATTGCAGGAGAATCTTTAAGAAAAGAGTTAATTCAGAATTTCTCTAATCAACTAAATTTTTTATATACCCCGCTTCATGGTGTTGGTGATGAGAGTATCACGAAAGTTTTTAATCTTTTGGAGGTTAAGAATTTTAAAACTTTAGAATCTCAAAAATTACCAGACGGAAATTTCCCTACAACAAATTATCCAAATCCTGAAGACCCTGAGGCATTAGTTGAATGTGTGAAGGAAATGCATGAAAATTCTTTTGATGTTACCATTGCTTCAGATCCAGATGCTGATAGAATGGGGATTGCTATTAAAGAGGATGATGAAGTTTATTTTCCAAATGGAAATCAATTAGCTTATTCAATGCTTTATTATAAGCTTCTTACATTGTCTGAGTTTGATAAAATCCCCCAAAATCCTTATGTGGTAAAAACAATTGTGACTTCTCCTTTACAAGCAAAAATTTGTCATGATTTTGATTGTGAAATCTTTGATACACTTACTGGTTTTAAGTGGATAGGTGATAAGATAGAAGAAAAAGGAAGCGAAGGGTATATCTTTGGTTCAGAAGAAGCATTTGGTTCTTTATCACATGGAAACATTAGAGATAAGGATGGTGTAAGTGCCGGAGCCTTGTTTTTAGAGATGATGGTTTATTTGAAATCAAAAAATAAAACATTCAATTCTTTTTTATCAGAAATTTATGAAAAATATGGCTACCATGAGGAGAGATTATTGAGTTTTACTTTTGAAGGTAAGCAGGGCCTTGAAAAGATTCAAGGAATCATGGAAGTTCTAAGGAGTAATCCAAAGAGGTTGTTGCCAAATGAATTACATCTTTTTGATGATTATCAAACCCTAAAATGCTTTGACCTTATTAAAGATTCAGCTACTAAAATTGATTTTTCTCATTCTAGTAACGTACTTAAATTTAGCTACGATAGTGGGTTGGTCATTCTTGCTAGACCTAGTGGTACTGAACCCAAAATTAAGTTCTATCTTCAATTTTCTGATCCTAGTTATAATCGTGAAATTATTCAAAATGCAAATAATGAAATCAAAGAAATTGAGAGGATGATTGGAGAGTTTTGCAATGAAATCTAAATCTTTAGTTCTCATCAGTGGTGGCATGGATTCTTTACTTATTACAGCTTTAGCAAATGAGAGAGGTGATGATCTTCATGCCTTATTTTTTGATTATGGACAGAAAACAAATAGGAAAGAAAGATCTTCTTTTGATAAGATTTGTGATCATTATGAGATTTCATTTGATAAAAGAAAAGTACTTTCCTTAAAAGAGCTTAAGGCAATAGGAGGAAGTTCCTTAACAGATGATAATATCAATGTAGATGTAGAGCTAGAAAATAAAGAGATCCCTAATTCTTATGTTCCATTCAGAAATACAATTTTTTTAAGTTTTGCTGCCTCTGTTGCTGAGACGATGGGAGTAGACAATTTAATAATCGGAGCTGTTTTGGAAGATGCCCCAGGATATCCAGACTGTAGGCCTGAGTATTATCATGCCCTTAACTCTTTATTTACAGTTGCCTCTAAATCCAAGAAATTAAAAGTAGAAACTCCAATTATTGATTTAAAGAAATCTGAGATTTTAGAAAAATGTTTTTTCTTGAATGCACCCCTTGAGTTGTCTTGGTCTTGTTATCAATCTGAAATGAAACCTTGTATGGCCTGTGACTCTTGTCTTTTAAGAAAAAAGGCCTTTAATCAAATTAATAAACAGGACCCATTGCTCTTATGAAAGTTTATCTTGTTGGCGGCGCAGTGAGAGATGAGCTCTTAGGAAGAGAAGTCTATGATAGAGATTTTTTGGTAGTTGGTTCGAATCCTGAAGAAATGACTGCGAAAGGGTTTAAATCTGTAGGTAAATCATTTCCAGTATTTCTTCATCCTGAAACGAATGAAGAATATGCTCTAGCAAGAAAAGAAAAAAAAGTTGGTGCTGGATACAAAGGTTTTGAATTTGAATTTGATGAGTCCATTACCTTAGAGGATGATCTGAAAAGAAGAGATTTTACAATAAATGCCATGGCCAAAGATGGCGATAAAATTATTGATCTACATAATGGGAAAGAAGATCTTAAAAAGAAACTTCTTCGCCATGTCTCTGAACATTTTGAGGAAGATCCTTTGAGAGTAATTAGAGGAATTCGATTTGCAGCAACTTTAGGTTTTGAATTTGCATCTGAGACAAAGAAGTTAATAAAAAAGATGATTGAAAGAGATTTATTGCAAGAGTTGTCAAGTGATAGAATATTTAAAGAAATTGAGAAAGTTCTTGAAGTGAAGAGAATCAAATCATTTATCGATATATGTAGAGAATTTGACATTGATAATCTATTATTTTGTCAGACTATACTTGTTAGTATAGAACGTGAAGATTTATCAGTTGTTGAAGTTTTTGCATCTCTTAATTTGAATGAAAAATTTTTCAATAAATATAATGTTCCCAAAAAAATTAAAAAATTAACACAAGCATTTGGCCTTTACCATGAGTTAAGCCTAGATATTAATGAAATTAAAAAATTCTTTAAGCTAATAAGAAAAGACTTGGATGTTTTGAAATCGATAGAGAAAATTAAAAAGAGAAAGTTTTCTCTAATACCTACTCTAGAAAAATTGAATAAAAAAAATAATTTTAATCTAGAGGAAAGGGAGAGAAGAGAAACTGATATTATTCAAAGCTTTATTAGAAATCAGAGTGAAGAGATTAAACTTCACTCTGATTAAATAATTATATAACAGTTCCATTCTTTTCAGACTTATCAATCACTTCTTTTTTTTCCATTTCTTGTAGTTTTTTTCTTTGTTGTTCTAATTGATTATCAGTCATTCCCATTCGGTGAAATCCCCAAGTGAACATTATTGCTAAAGTATTAAGCTTCTTTTCGCTTACGCTATTTGAAGTAGTAAATATATTGATATTGTCGTATACCTCATGTTTTCCTAGCATTGAGTAAGTTAACTCCACACTAAAATTTCCAAAATTAGCACCGATAGATGGTCTGAAAGTAAATGAAGAAACATTGTCCTCAGGAGCATGCTCTAGTTTCATTAAAGAATATCCTAAACCAAGTCCTAAGAAAGGATAGAAGTTTGAACTTGCTGGATAAAAATATCTGCCTACTAAGAGTAAAGGAATCATTGATTTTAAATGACCGCCATTATCTTCATCTAGATCGCTAAAATTTACAGAGAATCCAATATCAGCTCCTAGGGTCATATGTTTATTTAGATCATGGTTGTATCCAAAATTAAATCCTAAGAGACCATTGTGATCTCGATCTTCAGCCATTTCACCAGTTACCTTTGAATAAAGAAGTGAGGATGACCAGCTTCCGGCTAGAGAATTTAAAGTGACTGTTGCTAAGATAAGTAATATTTTCATGTTGCTCCTAATTATTTTGATACATTTAATGAATTAATCATTTGGGTTTGCATTAAAGAAAGATATATATCCTTTGCGAATTGCTCGCCTCTTCCTGCTCCCCAAACATCTAGCTGCCAAACTTCAGACTTTTCTAAAACATCAGTTATTTTAATGAGATATTTTGAAGATGAGCCATACGATCCAGTCCTTCTAACTGTATCATCAATAGAAAGAATAAACTGTGGTTTAAAAGATTTTATCTTGTCTGTTAATTCTTGATCTTTATTTAACTTAGATTTTCCATAAGAAAAATAAGTATTTCTGATTGAGTCTTTTTGAAATTGGTTTTTCAGTTCAATTAATAAATCATTTTCATATTTTTCTGTCACCATATCAAAACTAGTTATGATCATGACATCTTGTAGTGTTCTATTATAGTTCTCGGCTTTTATTGGTTTCAAAGGAGCTGATGAACAGCCTATTAAAATCAATAAAATAAATCTAAATATATTTTTCATTTTCCCTCCAAAATAAATGATTAATTTAAATATTTTAATGCAATAAAGATGTATGTCTAGGTCAAAGTACCTTTTTTGAAGACGATAAGAGAGTCTTTGAGTCAGGAAAGTCGTTAGGAGAAAATAATGAAATACTGATATAATGATCTTAATTAGAGCTAAATAATTCCAAAAAGAAATTATTAAGGAGAATTATGAAAGGAATTGTATTCACAGAGTTATGCGAAATGATCGAAAAAGAATTTGGAGTAGCTACTTTAAATGATGTTATCGATAAGTCAGATCTTGCTTCTGAGGGAGTTTATTCGGCGGTTGGAACTTATGATTCAGCTGAATTGATTAGTCTTGTAACTAATTTATCTGAAAAGACTTCAATTGATGCTCCTAAATTAGTTCATGCTTATGGAAGGTATTTTTTTGATGTCTTAACAGATAAATATGGTGCGTTCTTCGAGAAAAAAGATACTTTTTCATTTTTAAAGAGTATTGATGATCACATACATGTAGAAGTGAAAAAACTTTACCCTGATGCTGAATTACCAAAGTTTTCTCATTCAGAATCAGAGGATTCTTTAGAGCTTAAATATTCATCTCCAAGGGGGTTGTCTTTATTTGCTTTAGGTCTAATAGAAAAAACAATTGATCATTATAAAGAAGATATATTAGTTGAGAGAAAAGAGTTAAAAGAAGATGGGACTGAAGTTCTATTTACACTTAAGAAAAATTAATGTCTGAAAATGATTATAAGAGAACTCTTGAAAGAGAGAGGCTATCAAGAAAGCTAGCAGAGAAGATTTTGGAAGAAAAATCTCTAGAGCTTTTTAACTTGAATCAAGAACTTCAAAAAGCAAATGACTCTCTCGAGAGAAAAGTGAAGCTAAGAACAGCAGAGTTAGAAAAAGCTAAGAGTGAAGCTGAAGAGTTAGCTGAAGCTAAAATGAATTTTCTGTCCATGATTAGCCATGAAATCAGAACTCCCTTAGGTACCATTCTTGGATATACAGATTTATTAAAAGAAAAGATAAAAAATGCTGAGAATAAGGAGATGCTTTCAAAAATTTCATATTCCGGTGATATATTACTGTCCTTAATTAATAACGTTCTTGAACATTCAAGATTAGAGTCAAGTAATGAGCGAATTAAAACTAAGTCCATAAATTTAAAACTAGAACTTGAAAAAATATGTATGATTTTTGATTTAGGTGCAAACGACAAAAAATTAAATTATAGCTTTGATATAAAAATTGATGATGAATTAATGATAGATATAGATCTTGGAAAACTTAAACAAGTTCTTATAAACCTAATAGGAAATGCAATAAAGTTTACTGATGAAGGTTATGTCAAAATTACTGCTCTGGTTGAAAACATGAACTTAGAGATTTCAGTTCTTGATACAGGTAGAGGAATTTCAAAAAAAGATTTGGACCAAATATTTAGGCCCTTTGTTCAGGTTGATAGGGATGAAACTTTTAAATATATAGGCTCAGGTCTAGGACTAAGTATCACTAAGCAAATTTTAGATTTAATGCAAGGTGAAATCAGTGTTGAATCTAGAGAAGGAGCTGGGAGTAGATTTACTATTCTATTACCTTTAAAAATCTCTAATTCTGAAGTCATGGCAACTAATGAAATCACAGTATTAGATGATGATTTTTCAAGATATAAAAAAATTCTAATTGTTGAAGATAATAATATAAATGCGGAGCTTTTAAGTAAGATATTATCTAAGTTTGAAATACAATCAGATATTGTTAATGATGGAGATGAGTGTTTAGAGTTATTTAAGAAAAATCAAGAATACGATCTCATTTTCATGGATTTAAGAATGCCTAATATTGATGGTCTTGAAACAACCAAATCGTTAAGAGAAATCTATCCAGATTTTTTAGGTAAGATAGTCTTGTTAACTGCGGAGCCAGAAGCATTTATTGAAAACTCAGAATTTAAATCTATCTTTGATGGATTTATTGCGAAACCGTATAAGATTCAAGACATAAAAAAGATTC
>JAHDHG010000105.1 GCA_020631435.1 Bacteriovoracaceae bacterium
GATTAGTAAAAACTTCATTGAATCCAAAGATTGAACTGGAAGGAATTTTACTAACAATGTTTGATGCAAGGACAAGTTTATCTAGGCAAGTTGCTGAAGAGGTTTGTTCTCATTTCGAGGGTAAAGTTTTTAATGCAATCATCCCTAGGAATGTAAAACTTTCCGAATGTCCTTCTTTCGGGAAGCCAATAATTTTATACGATATAAATTCAAAAGGTAGTGCAAGTTATCTTGCTCTTACTAAGGAATTACTTTTAAAAAATTTAAAAAACAACGATAATCAGAAAGATTTACTCAGTGAAATGGGTGCATATTAGGAGTAGAAGATGTCAAAGAAGTCAGTGCTAGGAAAAGGAATTGGAGCTTTATTAAATACAAGTATAGCTACTCCTGCTACTATTGATAATTTTCAAAAAGAAAAAACTGCTTCTTCTTCTGTTAGTACAAAAAATGAAATTAGAAACTCTGAAACATCACTTGTTCCTATTTCTAAAATTAAGCCAAATGTTGATCAGCCTAGACGTGTCTTTAAAAATGAAGAGATAGAAGAACTATCTGCTTCAATTAAAGAAAATGGTATTATCCAACCTTTGATTGTTACTTATGATTCTGAAGATAATAAATTTGAAATTATTGCAGGTGAAAGAAGATTTAGAGCGGCTAAAAAAGCTGGATTAAAAGAAGTTCCAGTTTTTATAAAAAGAGTTACTAAAAAAGAAAAGTTAGCGATGGCGATAATTGAAAATGTTCAAAGATCAGATTTAAATTGTGTTGAAGAAGCATTGGCGTATGATTTAACTCAAGATCAAGTAGCTACAACTGTTGGTAAAAGTAGATCATCTATTGCAAATACTTTAAGAGTGCTGAGGCTTCCAAAAGAAGTTATCGTGATGCTTCAAAAAGAGCAATTAAGCTTTGGCCATGCAAAAGTTTTAATGAGTGTTAAAGATGAAAATCAAGTCATTGAATTAGCAAAGCAAGTAATTAAGAATGAATGGTCAGTTAAGCATTTAAATGATTTCTTAAAACCGTCTGATGATGATGAAGATAAACCAAAACCTGCGAAGAAAAGCATTAAATCCAATACAAAGGTTGACGCGCTAAGACAAAAACTTGAAAGGCAAACTGGTTTTCATTTCGAAATTAAAAGTAACGAAAAAAATAAAGGTAAAATTTCAATCAAATTTAATGATAAAGATGAGTTTAATACCATCTACCAATTTCTTTTAGATTTATAAGAAATAATTAAATTGACTATCATTTACCTAAAGTTTAAATAATCTTTAAACTAAATTTTATCTAGGAATTATAGCAAATGATCGGAGATATTCTCAGTCAGCTCGGCGTCGATAATACAGTCTTTATTCAATTTATTGTTATCTGTATTTTATTTTTTATTTCATCAAAAGTTTTATTTGAACCTCTTCAAAGAGTTCTTATGTTAAGGGCTGAAAAAACTACAAAAACGGAAGAGTTAGCAGTTGATCTAAAATCAGAATATGAAAATTTGAAATATGAGTACGATGAAAAAATTGAACAAACGTATAAAGAAACACAAGATAGTAAAAATTCTAAAAAGAAAGACATAGAAAAAGAATTTGATTCAAAATATAAGCAGCTGGAGCAAGAATCTAACTCTAAATTAGCGAGCGAAAAAGAAAAGATAGCTACAGAATATTTAGCTAAGAAAAATACAATTTTATCTGAGGCAGATACTTTAGCTAATCAATTGGTAGAAAAAATTCATGGATAGATTAATTTTATTATTAGTAGTATCAACAAATTTATTGGCTGCCGGTGGTGGTCATTATGGACCTTCTTCATTAGTTATTCCTATTGTAAACATTTTAATTATTGCTGCATTTTTTATGTGGAAGATTAGACCTAGTTTTATAAATTACTTTTCGGGTAAACATGATTCAGTAAAAGAAATCTCTGAAAGAGCTAAAACTCAAAAATTTGAAGCAGAGATGCTTTTAGAGAAGCAAAAGAAAAAGAATGCTTCTTTAAGTGAAAAAATTGAAGAGATAAAAAATCAAGCAAATCAAGAAGTTGAAAATTTTAAATCAGATAAAGAAAAAGAGAATTCTTTAAAAGTTTCAAAGTTAGCACAAGACTTTGATGCAAAAGTTGAAATAAAAAAACAAGAAATGGTAAATGAAATAAATGAAGAATTATTAGAAAAGGTAATTGCTTCAGCGAAAGATAAAGTTAAAGGAAGTCCTGAATTATCTAAAAAGATTGATTCAAGTTTAACTCAAGGTTTTTAATGAAAGAAAAAGAGATTTCAAAGGTATACGCACAGGCTTTAAGATCAATAGGAAAAGAAAGCAATATTGATGTTACTAATGAACTTGTGAAGTTTAACTCTGCTTTAAACACTTCAAATGAGTTAGAGCAAATTATGTTTTTGGATGCTTTTTCTGATGGAGAAAAGCTAGGAGTATTTGAAAGTTTATCTTCAAAGTTAAATTTAAATAATACAGTTTCAAATTTTATTAAATATTTAATTAATGAGAAGAGAATTAGTTTAATAAATCAAATATATAAAGAAGTTGTTGTTATTGAAGATGAAGAAAAAGGTTTTTTAAACGGGACAGTTGAAGGATTTGGAAATTCAATTGATGATTCAACAAAACAAAAGCTTATTTCTCATCTTGAGAAAAAATTAAATAAAAAAATTAATTTAGAATATAAGAAAAATGAAAAGATAACTGCCGGTTATAGAGTCGCAGTTGGTGATTATTTAATGGATGCAACCTTAGATAATCAATTTGAAGAATTTAAAAAAACTATAATGTTTTAAATATATAAAGAGGTAAAAATGACTACGTCTATTAGACCAGAAGAAATCACTTCAATTATCAAGGATAGAATTGCAAATTTTGAATCTAGGCTTGATGTTAGTGAAATTGGAACAGTACTTACTGTTGGTGATGGTGTTGCTAGGGTATTTGGATTAAAGAATGTTCTAGCTGGTGAGCTTGTTGAATTTGAAGAAGGCTCGAAAGGTATGGTTCTAAACTTAGAAAGTAATAACGTTGGTATTGCTGTTCTTGGTGATGATAAAAATATTAAAGAAGGTTCAAGAGTAAAAAGAACTGAAACAATTGTTGAGGTTCCAGTTGGTCCAGAACTTCTTGGAAGAGTAGTTAATCCATTAGGTGAGCCAATTGATGGTAAAGGTCCAATCAACGCTAAGAATACTTCTAGAGTTGAGACTAAAGCTCCTGGAATTATTGCTAGAAAATCAGTTCATGAGCCTCTTCAAACAGGTATTAAAGCAATTGATGCCATGATTCCAATTGGTAGAGGGCAAAGAGAGCTTATCATTGGTGATAGAAAGACTGGTAAGACAGCAGTTGCGATTGATACGATCATCAATCAAAAAGGTAAAGACGTTAAATGTATATACGTTGCAATCGGACAGAAGCAATCAACAGTTAGGCAAGTTTATCAAAAACTGGAAGAGACTGGAGCATTAGAATATACAACAATTGTATCAGCGACAGCTTCTCAATCAGCACCTCTTCAATTTCTTGCACCATATTCTGGTTGTGCAATGGGTGAGTACTTTTTAAATAATGGTCAACACGCACTTATTATTTATGATGACTTAACAAAGCAATCACAAGCATATAGACAATTATCACTTCTACTAAGAAGACCTCCAGGAAGGGAAGCTTTCCCAGGAGATGTATTTTATATTCATTCAAGATTATTAGAGAGAGCTTGTAAGATTAATGATGATTTAGGTAACGGATCACTTACTGCACTTCCAATTATTGAGACGCAAGAAGGTGACGTTGCTGCTTATATTCCTACGAACGTTATTTCTATTACAGATGGTCAAATCTATCTAGAATCTGATTTATTTAACTCTGGTATTAGACCTGCAGTTAACGTTGGTCTTTCAGTTTCAAGGGTTGGTGGTTCAGCACAAGTTAAAGCGATGAAAAAAGTTGCTGGTACATTGAGACTTGATCTTGCTCAATTTAGAGAGCTTGCAGCATTTGCTGCTTTTGGATCAGATTTAGATGAAGCTACACAAAATCAGCTTAATAGAGGTGAGAGATTAGTTGAGCTTCTTAAGCAAGGTCAATATCAACCAGTTGATGTTTATGATCAAGTAGCAGTTATTTATGCAGGTACAAAAGGTATGTTAGATAAAGTTCCTGTTGATAAAATCAAAGATGCTGAAAAAGATTTATTAGATTTCTTACATAATAGACATTCATCTTTAATGAAAGATTTATCTGATAATGGAAAAATGACTGATGAAATTGCATCTGGTTTAACAGAAGCGATTAAGAGTTTTAACGAAGTAAATAAGTACGAATAATTTATGGCGAATATAAAAGATTTAAAGAAAAGAATTAAGAGTACTAAAGGAACGTACAAGATAACTAGTGCGATGAAATTAGTATCTGCTGCTAAGCTTGCTAGAGCTCAGCAAAGAATCTTAAGTCTTAAGCCTTATTCTGAAGAGTTGATGAAAACTCTTAGAACTGTAGCTGCAGTTACAGAGGATTATAATCACGATTACTTTCTTGAGAACCAAGAAAATAAACTTGCACACCTTTTAGTTATTTCATCTGATAAAGGTTTATGTGGTGGTTATAATGCTCAACTTAACAAAGTAGTTAGAAAGTTTATTAAGGATAACGAAGATTTAGATATTAAAGTTCATTTTATTGGAAAAAAAGTTAAAGAACTTATTCAAGACGAAGTGAACGTAGGTACTCATTATACATTTGAAAAAGTTGAACCAAAGCATACTGAAATCATTGATATTGCTGATGAGTTAAGCTTGGACTTTACAACTGGTGAAGTTGGAAAAGTTTTTGTTGCTTTTAATTCATTTGAATCAGCAATGAGTTGTGAAGCAGTTGTAAATCAAGTGCTACCTTTTTCTATGCCTGAGGATGATAAAGAAAAAATTAAAGAGAATTTTCCTTTTGATTTTAAATACGATCCTAGTGCTGAAGAAATTTTAGATACTATGATTCCTGAGGTTTATATTAATACGGTTTATACAGCTGTTTTAGATGCTATTGCTAGTGAGCATGGTATGAGAATGGTTGCGATGGAAAATGCGAGTAAAAACTGTAATGAAGTTATTAGAAAATTAACATTAAAAATGAATAAATTAAGACAAGCAGCAATTACAACTGAGTTAATCGAAGTTGTTTCTGGTGCAGAGTCACTTAACGGCTAATTTTTAGCGAGGAGTAAGTCATGTCTGAGAGCATGGGTGTAATTAAGCAAGTAATGGGTCCAGTAGTGGACATCGAGTTTCCGGCAGGAAACATCCCACAAATTAAAAATGCATTGAGAGTTACTAACAAGTCTATTGATAAAAATGAATGGAACCTTGTTTGTGAAGTTGCGCAACACTTAGGAAATAATGTTGTAAGAACAATCGCGATGGATTCAACTGAAGGTCTTGCTAGAGGATTAGAAGTTAAAGATACAGGTGAAGCTATTCAAGCTCCAGTTGGAAGAGAATGTCTTGGTAGAATTATCAATGTTATTGGTGAACCTATTGATGAAGCTGGACCAATTGGAAATAAAAAATCTTATGGAATTCACAGACCTGCTCCAAAGTTTGAAGATCAATCTACGAAGCTAGAGCCTTTTTATACTGGAATTAAAGTCATCGATCTTCTTGCTCCTTATGTTAAAGGTGGAAAGATTGGTCTATTTGGTGGTGCTGGAGTTGGTAAAACAGTTCTTATTATGGAGCTAATTAATAACATTGCTACTCAACACGGTGGATTTTCTGTTTTCGCTGGAGTTGGAGAGAGAACAAGAGAAGGAAACGATCTTTATCATGAGATGAAGGAATCAGGAGTTCTTGAAAAAACTGCACTTGTTTATGGTCAGATGAACGAGCCACCAGGAGCGAGAGCAAGAGTTGCTCTAACTGGTCTTTCACTAGCTGAGTATTTTAGAGATGAAGAAAAACAAGATGTTCTTTTCTTTGTTGATAATATTTTTAGATTTACACAAGCTGGTTCAGAGGTTTCTGCACTTCTTGGACGTATTCCTTCTGCCGTTGGTTACCAACCTACACTATCTACTGAGATGGGTGATATGCAAGAGAGAATTACATCTACTAAAGATGGTTCAATTACATCTATTCAAGCAGTATATGTTCCTGCCGATGACTATACGGATCCAGCACCAGCAACAACGTTTGCTCACTTAGATGCAACGACAGAACTTTCAAGATCAATCGCTGAGCTTGGTATTTATCCTGCAGTTGATCCACTTACATCAAGTTCAACTATTCTTACTCCTGCAATTTTAGGTGAAGAGCATTACGGTGTAGCAAGAGGGGTTCAAGAGATTCTTCAAAGATATAAAGAATTACAAGATATCATCGCAATTCTTGGTATGGACGAGCTTTCAGAAGCTGATAAAAAAGTAGTTGCTAGAGCAAGAAAAGTTCAGAAATTTTTGTCTCAACCATTTTTTGTTGCTGAGCAATTTACAGGTATTCAAGGCCAGTTTGTTAAGATTGAAGATACTATTGAAGCTTTCAAATCAATTCTTAATGGTGAAGTTGATGATCTTCCAGAACAAGCTTTCTATCTTGTTGGTGGAATGGACATGGTTAGAGCAAAAGCTCAAGAACTTGCTAACGAGTCGAAGGCATAAGATATGTTTAAGTTAGATATACTTACTCCTAATGGTGTTGTGGTTAAAGGTCTTACTTGCAAAGAGATCTTGGTTCCTACTGTTAGGGGTGAGATTGATATCCTTGAAGGACATACGCATGTTCTTACAAAATTATCTACTGGAATAGTTACTGCAAAAGATCTTGAAGGAAAGGATTGGTGTTTTTCCGTTACTCATGGAACTTGTAAAGTTCTTGGTGATAGTGTTTCTATTCTTTCAATGACTTCAGAATCTGCCGAGAAGATTGATTTAGATAGGGCCAAGGATGCACTTGATAAAGCTGAAAAAAAATTAGCAGAAGCAATTGAAAGTGATTCTGAATTAGAGAAATTTAGAAGGAAGAAGGCTAGGGCCGAGATGAGAATTAAGCTTGCTTATACTCGTGGTGATAGTTATTAATGCTAATTAGATTAATTTTAGTAGTTTTATTTTTTGCTTCTTGTTCTTCAGGTTATTATCAAAAAAAATTTGTAGAAGAAGATAAAAAGCTACATCCTAACAGATATCTAGAAGAGTTAGTGTCTACTATTGAATTATTAGAATCTATCAAAGTTAAATGTAATGAACATATTTCTACCAACAAGTTACTAGCTAAAAGAAATTGTTTTCCACTTCTCGATAAAATAAAATTGAAAGCAAATCTTGAAAAAATTGATTCTGATTCTTTTTCAAGAATAAGAATTGATTTACGAGCTGGTTATAACAATATTATAAGATGTTTTGTTAATGATGAAATATCAAAAAAGTTAATTAAAAATCCTAATTTACTTGAAATTGGTAAAAACTATACTCTTTCTGGAGATTTTGATAATTATACGACAGGATATCTAACATTCTTTAGTTTTGAAAATTGTATTATTGAAGGTATATAAATGAGTCATTTCTACGCATACGTATCCCGAATGAAATTGATCGAACGATGGTCTTTAATGCATAATTTAAGGCCAGAAAATGTTCAAGAACATAGTCTTCAAGTTGCCATCATTGCTCACTCTTTGGCGGTAATTGGAAATAAATATTTTGGCAAAGATTACAATGTCGATAAAGTTTGTACTTTAGCAGTTTTTCATGATGCTTCTGAAGTTTTAACTGGTGATCTTCCTACTCCTGTAAAATATTATAATCCAGAGATCAAACAAGCTTATAAAGACATAGAAAATAAAGCTACAGAGAGGCTTTTATCTTATCTACCTGCTGATTTGATTCCTGATTATGAAAAAGTGTTAAAGGTTCAAGAAGAAGATCAAGATTTATGGAGATTAGTCAAAGCAGCTGATAGCCTTTGTGCTTATATTAAATGTTTAGAAGAAAATGCAGCAGGGAATAAAGAGTTTAATAGAGCGAAAAATACAATTGAAAATAGTTTGATTAAGATGAATTTAGATGAATCGAATTATTTCATGAAACATTTCCTTCACAGTTTTTCTTTGAGTCTTGATGAACTTAGTCTTCAATAGAAAAACCCATTAAAAATTTCTTTATTTTATTTTTATCTTTTTTTGAAATTTTATAAGGCCATGGTGGCATGAGATTATTATCTAATTGATACTTAATAGCTAGAAAGTTCCCTCTTTTTAGCTTTCCTCTAGCAAATAGTGAGTTATTGCTATGGCATTGCGTACACGTTTTTAGATTTAATGTTTCATTATTTTGATCTTCAAATTCTAGTTTTTCTTGAGTGTTCTTTAAATTTCCATAGGTTTTAATCTTGATATTCCACAAAGCCATGATTAATTTTTCTTTTAAGGTTAACTCGTTATATGAAGACTCTGTTGGAGTGATTTTTCTTGGACCGTTAGAGTGACATAAGGTGCATTTGACCGAGAAGGGAACAGCTTTATTATTTTTATATTGAAAATATTTTGTCGTTCCTTTTCTTTTATTTACTACGATTTTTAATTGGTCATAGTTAGTTACAAATGATTTTTCATGATGACTTTGATTCATGTACCAAGTATCTTGTTCTCTGGTAGATTCTAATTTTATTTGATTGAAGACATTGTTATTTTCTATATTTTTTGATTCTTTTGATTCGAAAGTTATGTAATTTGAATGGCAAGATGTCAGTATTAGAACTGACATCTTAAATACAATTATAGACTTGTACATTTAAAATTATATGCTTTAGCTAGATACAATAATTTTGCAGTTGTTATTGTTTTATAGCTTGGAAATTTATCACAAGTAACTCTGTTACAGTTGTAATATTCAGTTGTTTCTTGTAATACATTAAGTTTGGATGACACTCTTGATGTGGATTGAAATAAGTTGAATTTATATAATTCAGTCATCATATCTGGATCAAGATTTATGATGTTTTTAAGGATTCCATAACCTTTAAATTCATCTAGTTCTGTTCCATCATTTTGATCAATAAAATTTAATTTGATATCAAAGGAATCATCAAAGCTTGAATTCTCTATTTTGAATTTAATATCAAAATTTTCTCCCTCACATTCAAATTGATCTGCAAAGCCGATCTGAGCTATTAATAGTAAAACTAACAATTTCATAATTTCTCCTTTTGTTTGTTAGGAGTTCAAGATAATTGCTGATAATTGATTTGATAAATTAATAAATTTTATGTATTTATTAATATTTCTTATGGATATAGATTCTTTTAAATCATTTATTTCAATTGTAGAAGAAGGTTCAATGAGCAAGGCGGCATTAAAGATTGGATTAACTCAGCCTGCTTTGTCTTTAAAAATCTCAAAGATTGAAGAAATGCTCAAAACTTCATTATTTATTAGAAAGAGTAGGAATTTATACCTCACATCAACAGGTGAAGATTTTTTAGTATTTAGTAGATCTATGGTTAATCAATATGAGAACTTTATATCTGAATATGATCAGTTTAATAAAGAGCTAAAAGGAAGATTTAGAATTGCAGGTTTTTCATCAATCATGAGATCCATTGTTATTCCTAAGCTTTCTACTCTTATGAAGAATAGTCCTAAATTGAATCTTGAATTTTTTTCCTATGAAGTGG
>JAHDHG010000106.1 GCA_020631435.1 Bacteriovoracaceae bacterium
GATGCGAGAATTCAACTTTTTCAAAGACTAATTCATGATCAAATCTAAATTCATCAAATAAATCAAAGTGATCTTGCTTAATAATTTCTTTATCTAAAAAATTTACAATGACGACTTTCTCTATGGAGTCAATCTTTGAGGTGATTTCTTTTACTCTAGGAATCATATCAAAGTATTTTCCACCATATTCATAACCAGCAGACATGACCAAGACTTTAGGTTTAGATTGCCCGAACCTATCAATCACTCCATCTATACCAAAGTCAGGGCTAGTAGAAGTAAATGTTCCCCCAAGCGAAGTACATGAAAGCATAGAAATCACTGTCTCAGGAATATTAGGCATATAACAAGCTAAGACGTCATCTTTTTTAAAACCAAGGTTTATTAAATATTTTTGGAAACTTGCAACTTCTTTTTTTAATTCTTTAAAAGACAAGGATTCTTTTTTATCAGACTCATGCAAAAGTGTTAAAGCAATTGAATCATCTTTACCTTTCGCCAGAAGGTTTTCCGCAAAGTTTAACTTTAGTTCAGGAAACCATGGATAATCTAAGAAGCTTTCTTCTTTGCAAACGTTTTCAAGGTCTCCTTCAAAAACAATGTCATTATCTAAGATGACTTCCTTCCAAAAATCTTGATTATTTTCACAGCTCCACAGATGAAACTCATTATAATCTTTAAAGTCTTTAGAATACTTAGACTCTATTTTTTTTTGAAACTTTATGATTTCTAAATCTTTAATCTCATCGTCAGTTGGATTGTACATTCTAACCTTCTAAATCTTTAATAATGTCAGGATCAATTTTAGGCACTAAGCCTTTAGGCTTTTTTATAATCTTAAGAGGATTTGAATTTAAATATGATTTAAGTTCTTCATATTCTCCTTGATAAATCTTTTGATAAAAGTTTTCATTTTGTAAACCCTCTTCAAAATGAGCTCTGATTTCATGAGATAACTTTGGTAATAAAGAAGAAAAATGAATTCCTATTAAATAAACTAAGATCACTGATGTATATAAAGTAACTTCTGCATGAGGAACGTCTTCTTTTATTTTCGACCAAGGCTCTCTATCAGAGAAATATTGATTTGCAGAAAACCCAATTCCCATCAATGCTTTAATTGCTTTTTGAAACTGATAATCTTTCAAAGAATTTTGATATTCAACTCTTAGTTTTTCAAACTCAGTAAAAAGCTCTGTTTCAAAAAAGTCATACTTCTCAGTTAAATTAATTCCTTCAGGGTAATTCTTCACATAGAACTTAAGGCATCTATTAATAAAATTTCCTATATTATTAGCAAGTTCATTATTCACCTTTACCTCAAGGCCTGACCATGTAAAGTTTGAGTCTTGCATCTCAGGAATCAAAGAAGCTAAGTAAAATCTTAGTGCATCTGATCCAAACTTATCTATTGCTTGATGAGAATCTAAAGAGTTCCCTGAGGATTTTGAAAATTGAGCTCCTGATAAATTTAAATATTGATTAGCAGGTAAATCATCGACAAGCTTTGCTCTTTCACTTACTAAACTCATGACAGGGAAGATAATTGAATGAAAAATAATATTATCCTTCCCAATAAAATGAACTAGCTTTGTATCTTTATTTAGCCACCAGTCATTAAGATAATCAGTATCTGTTCCTTCAAAAAGTTTTTTAGTATTTGAGACATAACCAATAGGTGCATCAAACCAAACATATAACTTTTTTCCTTCTGCTTCATCAAGAGGAACATCTATTCCCCAATCAAGATCTCTGGTTATAGCTCTATTGACAAGACCTTCTGAGGCTAAAGACTTCACATAAGGAAAAACAGTTTTCTTCCAACTTGATTTTGTTTCAAACCATGAATCAAATTCTTTTTGATATTTTGATAACATTAAATACCACTGAAAAGAATCAATCGCCTTTATATTTTTAGAATCGCAGAATTTACACTGAGGATTTTTTAATTTAAGTGGGTCAATCCAGGTTCCACATTTTGGGCATTCATCTCCTCTCGCATTTTCATATCCACATTCATAACATTCGCCTTCAACAAAACGATCAGGAAGGAGATTTTTACAATCTTGGCACTGAAGTTGTTTTTCATCTTGCTTCTCAATCGCTCCCTTCTCATAAAGGATCTCGAACCATTTTAATGTTTCTTCTCTATGATATTCAGCAGAAGTCTGTCCAAAAACATCAAACTCAATATCAAATTTATCAAATAGAGATTTATGATCCTGATGCCATTGATCTACATACTCTTTATATCCAATTCCTGCTTTTTGAGCATTTTGCATAATCGCAACCCCGTGCTCATCCGAACCAGAAACATAGATGAGCTCCTCACCCATTAATTTCATATGACGAGAAAAAATATCAGCAGGAAGGTAAACTCCTGCAAGGTGCCCAAAATGAAGAGGACCGTTTCCATAGGGTAAAGCCGCAGTGACTAAATACTTTGTCATAAAACTCTTTTCGTTTAGCGTTATCTATATTTTTTACCATTTTAATCATATTAACCTTTATAGAAAAGTATTCTGACAGTATCATTTGGCTTCAATCTAAAATTTAGGAGTAAGTATTGAAAAAATTTGTATTATTAGCGTTATTATCTAGTCTTTCTTTCTCTAAAACGGCTGAAATCAGCTTTAATTTAAAGACTGCATCAAACTCAAATAGTGGAACTGTATCAACTGAAATGACTAAATCGGTAACTTCTGGGACTGAAAAATTGGCATTTGTTGTCACTCCAAAAGAATATACAATGAATAATGTAGAAGGAATGCTTCTTGAGATCAAAGTAATTGAAAATCAAAAAGTTGTCACTGCACCAAAGATGTTTGTTGAATTGAATAAATCATCTACTATTTCAGAGAAAAATTATCCAGGAGTTCCTTCTGGTTTTGAGCTTACAGTAAAACCATCTCTCAAATAATTATTTATTTTTAGGGCCCTTGAGAATTATTCTTGGGCCTAGATTAATTTATGTAAAGTCGTCATTACACCTATCGCTGCTACTAACATTAATCCAAGCTTCACTGTCATCTTTAATTCTAAGTTTTCAAAACTTGACTTCATTTCAGATCTAAAAGCTTTAAGTTCGCTTCTTAATTCATTGATTTCTGATTGGGTCTTCAGCTCCATCTTTTCAAGATCATGTTTCGTTGCAAAATTTGATGTCATCACGTTATGAATTACCTTCATTACTTGTTCTGCAGCAGACTTTTCTAATCCACCTTCAACCATCATTTTAACATAATCTAAGGAATTATTCATGTTTTCTCCTTGCATCAGAGCTTTTAGTTAATTTAGTAATTAAGTGCAAAGATTACTTGCTCAAAACTTCAATATTTCATTTCTAAAAAATGCATAAAGCTTAGATAACTATGTATGTAATTACTTCAGAGTGGTTTCAAAAAAATAACCATTTTGGTTTCTTTTGATTTTATCAAATTTAAATTCGTGCTATGAAAACTTCATGGAAAAAAACCTAAATATTTATCATTATGAAGATGCCTTCAAGTATCTCTATGATAGCTATGTCTATAAAAAAGAGAAGAATCCAAGTTTTTCTTTAAGGTCATGGGCAAGAAACTTAGGTCTCAAGAGTCACTCTCCTCTCCAGTTAATGATTTCAGGGAAAAGATCCATCTCAATTAAATACATACCTAAGTTTATAAAGTCCTTAAGCTTATCATTTAACGAAGGGATGTATCTTGAAAATCTTATTCAAATGAATCAGGCGAAGTCTTTAGAGGAAAAAGAGTTATATCTTGGTAGAATCAATGAACTTAGACCGAAAATCACTCCATTAAACTCTCTAGAACTTGAAACATTTAAATTTCTTCAAGATCCACTTCATTGTTTGATCTTAGAGATGAGTGAGCTGAAAGTTTTTAAAAACGAGCCTAAATGGATAAAAGATCGAATTCATTTAGAAGCAAGTATTAATGAAATTAAAGAAGCCATCACTAGGCTAGGAATCTTAGGTTTGATTAATATAGATAAAAATAAGAAAATCACAAAAAATCATCAGCATATTACAAACACTATAGATGTGGCAGATCTAGCAACTCAAAAATATCATAAAAATGTTTTGGATCTTGCAAAAAAAGCAATTGATCAACAAAAAATTGATGAAAGAGAGTTCAATAGTTTTTGCTTTAATATAGATAAAAATGAAATACCGGAATTAAAAAAACAAGTCAGAAGGTTTATTCAAAACTTTATTCGAAAAAATGAGTCAAAGTCAAAACATGGCAATGAGACTTATCAATTAAACGTTCAATTATTTAGCTTAACTAAAAACAAGGAGAAAAAATGAAAATGTTAATTTTACTGGTTACGATGTTTGCTTTTTCGCAAGATGAAAGCTTCATGAATTCACAAGTCGATAGCACTGGCGCCGGGAATGGAAATCTAAACCGAGACATTTTGGATTATGAAGCAGTATTAACTAAGAGCCAGAATGAATTAAAAGGGTTAGAAGAAATAATGGAAAATCTTTCATATGCTTTCGAAGACTCAAAGCTTCTGGTAGAACCAATCACTGGGACAAATGATGAATTCTGGGAACATCTTTCAAAAAATGAACATGAAAATCTAAAAAAACTTGATCAGTACTTATTGAATAATTTCATAAAAGCTTTACATGATTTCGAACAAATTCTTGCAAATGCAGAAGACGAACTTTCATTTATTGAAAGACTAAAAAAAGATATGCCACATTTTCAATCCAGAGGAGTTGAGAAAAAGTTCATTAAATCTATTTCTGACCGAAGAGAGAATTTATTATTAGGTTCCAGGGCGGCTATTGCAAGAATTTACAATGATTTAACTCTATCAATAATTTCGAAATGGATATTAAATTTAGAGTCAATTGCTTTTTTTAATAATTGTGAACATGCTGTATGTCTTGATATTGTAAAGTCTAAAATATCAAATTACTTTGATTATGTACTGGAAATTGGAAACATTGAAATAAATGCTTTTGGTGAAAAATCAAGATTTGTTTATTATGGCAAAGAGTTAAACTTTGAAAAAAAGTTTTTTAGTAAAATACCTTTTTCAAGAAAAATTCAAATGAAAAATCTTTCAAGATTTTTAAACAAAATGTTAAATTTAACTTATGAAAAATACTTGGTTCAAAAAAACAAAAATTATCTTGAAGTAAAAGGTCATTAAATCTTGAAAGCTTCTATACTACCGTTTATTGCTTCAACACTATCATTAATTTCTATTAATGATAGTGCACATCTAATAGATCAATGGCATTCAGTCAACATTCTAAGCGAAAGTGAACGAAGTTTAATATTAGATAACAATTAATGAGAAGATTAATCCTCATTTTAATTATTTCAACAGCATCATCGGCAATCTCCAATGATGCTGCTTTCAACTTCGTTCAAGAATTTCTTGGACTAGATCAAAATGAAGTGAGGATACTCAAAAGAATACCAATCAAAGAAAAAGTTCAAAACCAAAGACTATCAGGCTATAGTAATCAACATGGAATCTGCATTAAAAGAACAGATGACACCCCTACTCTAGTTCACGAACTTATTCATCAGGCATTCTATCAATTTAATCAAAGAAAAGATTTCTTAGTCATGGAAGGAGCAGCACTTCTTGGAGAATACCTTTTTATTAAAAAACATTACGATAAAACTACTGCTATCCGTTCCTTTTCTAAAATCACTCATGAAATATTTGAAAAGTCATCGCTCTCATTTTCTGAATTCAAAATAAGTAAAAACGATTATGGCAAAAGTTTTCTACTTTTTTTGTACTTATATGAAAACTTCTATAAAAAAGATTTTATTCACTCATTGTTTAGAACTTATGGAAATTCATTTAAAGCAATAGAAGACGCTCTACTCTCTCAAATCTCTTTTAGGCTCACTCCAAAATCTTGGAAGAGAAAAGACTTCATCCTATCTACCTTCTTCTGGTCTCTTATCAATCATCAAAACATGTTGAGCATTAATCATCATGATGAATTCAACTTATTCATTGATCATTTTGAAAAGATAAAAGCTTCGACTATAACAAAAAAAATGAAGTCTTTTTCATACTTACTTACCAATGAAGCTAAAAATCTAAAAAAGGAAAGTTTGTCTGATCTAATTATCTATGGACTGGATGATTCTGGAGCAACTTATAAAAAAACTTATATCGAAAACTTAAACGATATTAATCTTTATAATCAACTACTTTTGATTAATCTTAAAGATCACTCAGTTAAACTTTAGCCAAAGCGCCTTGATTTTAAACACATAGTTTATAAAATTTTCATGCTGACACATCCCTGCCCGCACTTTGCAGACATTTATCTGGAATCCCACCTTAATCACTGCTATAAAGCCATATTATGAAAAATCAAGCTTCTAGCGAAGATCAAACATTCATAGTGAAGTTCTTAAACGAGGAGCTTGTTAGAAGAAAGAGACTAAACTCTCAATACTCAATGAGAAGTTTCGCAAATTTCCTCGAAATGGATAACTCTACCCTTTCAAAGATTTTGAACTCTAAAAGAGCAGTAGGGACAAAACTTGCGATAAAGATATTAAAAAAATTTCACCTTAATGAAGATAAGATCGAAGAAATCATTAAGTTTCAAAAAATGGAGGGTGATGAATTTGTCCCTCTATCATCTGAAGCTTATAGCATGATCTCTGATTGGTATTATTACGGAATTTTAGAGCTAATCAGACTAGATGAATTTATCGGAAATACCGCTTGGATCGCTGATAGATTAAATATTCCTATTGATCAAGCAAGTGAAGCAATCAAAAGATTGATTGAATATAAGTTTATAGAGATTGATGATCAGGGAAAATGGATAGATCTTACAGGTGGGAATACAACTCACCTTGAGAAAGGCTCTACTACAGGAGCAAAAAGAAATCATCAAAAAGAAATTATGAAAATGGGAATCGAAGCTATCGATTATGTCCCTATTGAAAAAAGAAGTCATACATCGCTCACATTTGCGGTGGATACAGAAAAAATAGATGAAGCTAAAGATCTAATTACTAAATTTAGAAGAGATATGGCCAAACTTCTAAGCGATGGTAAGAAAAGAGATGAGGTTTATCATCTAGGAATACAACTTTACCCCATTACAAACAATATTTCAGGAGAAAATAATGAAAAAATTAATTAGTATTTTAATGCTTAGTTCATTGAGCTTTGCTCAAATGATTGCCCCAGCGACCTCACTTGATACAAGAGAAGGTGGTAGCGGGGGCCACTTGATTACAGAATTTTAAAAGGAAAAGACCTTGCTCTAAAATCTTTAAAATTAGTCACTAGTGATAAACTGATCGATGAGACACCTCAAGAGATTAAAGATTTATATTCAAAGTATAGAGATCAAATCATTACAGATTTACAAAAATCTCACTTTTCTTCATCCCCTCAACCTAAAACAGGAGCTGTTGCTTTTTCAATGAATGAACTTGCTTTTACAACTTACGAATCAGAAGGAATGGTTTATTTTGATTCTAATAAAGCAAATCATTTTTACTATTTTGATGATTTCTCAGCAGTTTGGATTCATGAAGTCATACATCATTTAGGTTTTCATCACGATGTTGAAAGAGATGATGATAAGTTTCTTGATGAAGAAGATTTTAATCTGCTTGGGTATTATGTTTTAGAGAGTGCGAGAAAGATTAATCCTTCGCTTTTTGTTCCAAAGTTTTTAAAGATTTATATCTTAATGTTGAATGCAGAGATTGATATCTACAATGAAGAAGTAAGAAAAACAGTCAAAGAAAGAAATCAAAAATATAAACTTATTGAACAAGTTAAGCCTGCGAAAGTTTATGAAATTTTCAATCAAACAAATGATGAAGGTAAACAGTTTTATGATTTGAATACAATCAGTTTTAAATCTTTTTTAAAGAAAATTTACTTGCTTGATACATTCAAAGGTAAAGATACTATTGTTGCACTTAGAGCATTTGGTAGAACAATCGAAATCTTGAACCCTAACTTTAAGTCCCCTGAGATGCTGAAGGGATATGAAACTAATCCTAAGACTATTGGATCAATTTCTAGTTTAAAGTCTTTGAATTGCGTTGACTTTGTAGAGACTTATAATGTTTCTTATCCACAGGAACTCAAAAAACTTAACAAGTTAAAACGAGGGTTAGTTCTATTAGGAACTTCCGGAGTATTTATAGGGACATTTATAGTTTCTATTCCATCTAGTGGAGGCTTAGCAATAATTGGAGCTGGAAAAATATCTGCGATCTTCGGCTCATTGATGGGAGAATTCATTAACTTTTCAACAAACTCTGAAAAGTTGATTTTGCTTGAATCAAAATCTAAAAAACAAAAAAGACTAATCAGGAAAATCCTAAGAAAAAGAAACTTAGATAAATCCCACACAGAAGAAGTAAAATCAGAACTCCTTCAAATTCTGGAAAAAGGAATTACTACTGGACAATTTTGCGACGGCGATAAAGTAAAAAAATACAAAGAAAACTACAAATGGATTAAATCAGAATTAGGCATATAAAAACTATCAGCTCAGGGACTCTCCCCTGAGCTTTTTCTTTTCTTTTTTAGAAATTTTTTGTATTAATCAGTTGAATTTATCATAAGGAGAGCGCAATGCGTCAAGTGCCTGAATTAAGTCTTTTATCATTCGTCAATGGATCTGAAGCTGAAAGAAAAAATTTCGTAGATCAAATGATGGTTGGTCTCAAAGATTACGGATTTATTATCCTTGTAGATCACACGGTAAGTGATCAGATTATTCAAGATTCTTATAAATATACAAAGAAATTCTTTGAAATGGATAAAGAAACCAAATTGAAATATGTTTGTCCAGATGGTGGAGGCCAGAGAGGATACACTGCTTTTGGTGTTGAGCATGCGAAAACTTCAGATGTCCCAGACTTAAAAGAATTCTGGCATGTAGGAAGAGAAGTTGAAACTGGACATAAATTTAAAGATCTTTACCCAGATAATATCTGGCCAAATGAAGTTGAAGGATTTGAACCAGCACTTCAAAATCTTTACGATGCATTGGACGATACTGCCAATCACCTACTAGATGCTATTGGAATAGGTCTTGATGTTCCAAGATCATTTTTTAGAGATATGGTAAGCGATGGCAATTCAATCTTAAGGCCAATTCATTATCCTGGAATAAAAGATGGAGTTCCAAGAGGGGCCGTCAGAGCTGCAGCACATGAAGATATAAACTTAATTACGATCTTAGTTGGTGCTACTTCTTCAGGGCTTGAACTTCTAGATAGAGATGGAAAATGGCTTCCAGTCAATACCAAAGAAGGACAACTTATCGTTGATTCAGGAGATATGATGTCTAGGATTACTAATGGTGTAATTCCAGCTACTACTCATAGAGTTGTGAACCCTGAAGATCTAACAGTTCCTAGATATTCAATGCCTTTTTTCGTTCATCCAAATCCTGATACAACCTTAGAATGTGTTCCCTCTTGCGTGGGTGAAGGAGCTAAGTTCCCTCCCATAAACTCCCATGAGTTCTTAATGCAAAGATTAAGAGATATTGGTCTTGTAAAATAATCTAATGAGAGATGAGGTTTATGTCTTAAAAGTATTAATTCATATAGCTCATCTTGATCATGTCATTTCTAGTGAAGAGAAGAAATTCTTTGAACAGAAATTTAAAAAGTACAATTTTAATCAAAAAGA
>JAHDHG010000107.1:0-3011 GCA_020631435.1 Bacteriovoracaceae bacterium
GTTATTTTTCTTATCTAACACTCTCGCAGCTCTTGGGTAGTTGATATTTTCATAAGTAGATTTGAACTTATCTACCTTAGGTTTAATCTTCTCTTTGGCCACTTTTGAATAACCTTTGATTGGATTAGTGAGTGGACGAGTAACAAAGTTAGCACTTCTTGTTGCTCTCAATACTCCAGATCTTGCTCTCTTCTTAGCTTCATTTTTTATTGCAATCGTTGTAGCTGCCGCTGGTATAGCAATGGCGGAACTAACCAATCCTTCAATTCCTCCTGAAAACAATGCTTTTACAAAAAATGGAATAAAAAGCATTGATAAACCGATACATAAATTAACAATAATCATCTTGATATAATCATCAAGGCCTGGAGCGACGATAGGATTATCAGCAAGCTTTAATAAAAAGCTGCCTAAAACTACCCAGAAAATCTTCCAAAGAAGGACATTGATTAACCCTTTATAAAGGTTTTTAGTTACAAAACTCGCATTTGGAGAGACATAGGCCAAAATCATAAGTGGTGAGACTGTGTAAAGTACTGACCAAATAAAGATTGTTACTGCATCGGCCATAAAGTATGACAAATAAGCGATGATGTAAGAGATGATTGCTATTGCATACAATATGTGTGCTTTTACATTAAAAAGGCCATCATCACTTTCTTTATAATTGGGGCCAAGATTTTTAAATGTTTCTTCTAAATCACTTAAACCTCCAATTTTTTCGATAATCCCATCTCCAAGAGAGGCCAGACCATTAATGACATAATCAAATGAAAAAAGAAGTAACATCGAAATAATTACTCTTTTCATAATAGACGCTACATTTGGATTTTGATCTCCAGTTTTTAAGATTTCAAAAACGATCATTGAAAGTGTAACGAGAGGGAGTAAACTCCAATACACTGAGGTTAAGGAAGAATGGATTTCTTGAACTACTTCAGAAATACTCTCAAACAGAGTTAAAACCTCGGCATTGTTTTAGAAAATTCAAAATTTTTAAAACCTGTTTGAAAATTATCTCGGACATCATTATGAGCAAGAGATCTCGCTTTGCTTTCTTTATTTTTAAGTGCGAGCATTTCACTTTCGACTTTTAATCTTTGACTCTGAAGCCTTATCAGCTGACTCATACTATTTAAGATGAGTGCATTTCCTTCCGCTGCCATGCGCGCGGCTCCTTTTGGACTAGCTTGGCGAGAAGTAATTTTTAAGGCATTAGAGTTTTCTTCTTGTTTTTTGGAATACTTTTTAAATGAATTTACCATTCGAATACTTTCAGCGACTGTTTGGTCATGGAGAACCTGCATCATGGCATCTTTACTCTTGGGAACTCTTCCATAAACTTTTGAAATATTTCGATAGGCCTTTGAAAATGTCCGAAGATCAGCTAACACTCTTTCATCTTTAACAGGTAGAGCTTCAAGAAGGCCAACGCTATTTTCAAGTCCTGCATTTAATGCTCTTAAGAATTTTTTGTTTTCCTTAGAATCATCAATCATCTTTCTGAGCTGCCGATAGCGTTTGTAATTTTCAGAGAGAATTTTGATGAGATAAGGAATTTGAGCGTAGCTTCCACCGAAGATAGCAAAACTTCTCACAGGTGAAAGAATACACATTAAACTAATGATTAATACAATTCTTTTCTTTTTTTCGATAAATACCTCCTAGGATTGAAATTAATATTTTTGCAAACAATGAATCTTCTTGTTGAGTCGGGACAGTTTTAATGTTAATTTTAAATGATTTTCTATTTCAACTTTTATCTTCTTAAGTCTGCTTTTTTTATAACTTTCAATAGACTTTACGAGCACCTCTAGTCTCTCTTCACTATCCTTTAATAAAAATTTTAATCTAGCTTATCTAAAACTAAAGCTTAGCTAGAGAAATATTACTCCTCTTAATTAGAAAAGGGGAAACTAAGAAGTTTTTTTTAAATAAGGAATAATCACTTTTTTACTAGATTTTAAAAGGAGAGGGCTTCTGCTAAGAATATTTAGCCAGACAAATGAGCATCATTAAATCGTTTCAACTCCTTGAACCACGACGTTTCGAGAAATCCCCAGATGCTTTCTCGAAATGATTTTCATTGGATTACGAAACCCAAAATTAATTACTCGCAGTGAATATAAACCTTTAAAGGTTCCTGCAGGAACTTTACTGATACCTTGAATACCAATTGTTTCAAGTGCAGTTAACCCTTTAAAAGTTTCAGGATGAAGAGTGCTAATCCCACCAAGTTCAATATCTTTAAGTAAACGTAGTCCTTTAAAAGTATCAGGGTGAAGAGTGTTAATTTTCCCATTCCCAAGATGAATCTCTTCAAGCAAACTTAATCCCTTAAAGGTATCTGGATGAATTGTGTTGATGCTATGAGTCCGAAAAGAGATTGCTCTTAGTGAAGTTAATCCCTTAAAGGTTTCGGGGTGAATCGCGCTGATATTGTTAGCTCCAAGATTAATATTTTCTAATGAAGTTAATCCTCTAAAAGTTTCTGGATGAAGAGTGCTTATATTATTACCTTCAAGACTAATCTTTTTCAATGAAGTTAATCCCTTAAAAGTTCCAGGATGAATGGTACTGATATTATTACCGCTAAGATTAATTTCCTTGAGTGAAGGTAATCCTTGAAAGGCTTCAGAATCAATCGTATTAATGTCAGACCGAATTTGAATTGATTCAAGCGAAGTTAAGCCCTTAAATATTCCTGAATGGAGAACTCTGATTTTCTCATCCTTGTTAAAAAATCTTCCTTTAGCTTGAATAGAAATTACCCTAATAAATGCTAACGCTCCTAGTGGAACTTTTTCACAATTTGGAAGACCCAATGCTTTTGCAATATACTTACCAATAACTCCTCTTCCGCATATATTTAAAAATCCATCTCCTAAATCTATATCTTCTCTTTCTTCAGTCACTTCTTTTTCTTCAGCTACTTCTTTTTCTTCAGTCACTTCTTTTTCTTCAGTCACTTCTTTTTCTTCAGCTACTTCTTTTTCTTCAGTCACTTCTTT
>JAHDHG010000107.1:3111-9413 GCA_020631435.1 Bacteriovoracaceae bacterium
ACTTCTTTTTCTTCAGTCACTTCTTTTTCTTCAGTCACTTCTTTTTCTTCAGTCACTTCTTTTTCTTCAGTTACTTCAGTCTTTTCAGTCTCTTCAGCAAATTCCTTGTTTTTTTCTTCCTTTTCATATCTTGAGTCAGGTAGCTCCCCCCCTCCTTCTTTGAAGCGTAGAGATTGAGTCGGCATTCGATAATCACTAGGTGAAATCTGGTCAACTTCTTCTAACCTCTTATCTCCTGGCTCTTGTTCTATTTCACCAAAGGCAAAAACAGATTGATTCATTTGATTGATATTAACGATTTTCTGAAACCCTGGAACTTCATAAAGCTCTACGCCGAAAAGATTCTGTGTTTCACTTAAAACTTGAAATTTATTATCATTTTGTGAGAGTTCTAAACTGTTAACTCCTAACTGCTGTAAGGCTATCAGGCTTTCCATGCGTTTTAAGTTAATAGAATAAATTTTTGCTGTTTTTTGTAAAACTTCATTCCTCAGTTCCTCTGAGCCTTCAACATAAGTATTAAGAGCGTGAAGAACAAGGTCATGCTTAAGGTCTACAACCCTGATTGGTAATTCTAATTTTGCAACATCTCCAAAGCGGACTTCCCCTTTTCCTAAAACTGTTGATTCATACCCGTAAAGGATATTTACCCCATCTTCTGAAATAATTTCTCCTGGCAGGATATGGCCATTACTATAAATATTAACAAGCTTCTTTTGATTAATTAGGTTGGGATTATTAATTAGATAGGCATTCCAAACATTCCAAGTTCCTGATGAGCATTGAAATTTAGCATCGCTATCAATATCAAAAAGGTTAATAGCAAGAGAATTATAATACAATTCTCCTTTTTCTTCTTTGTAAATCTTAAAAAGATTGCTCTTTGCTGAACTTAAATTCGAACTGCTCTTTCCGGATTCTTTAAGCTTAGCTAAAATTTTATCTTTATTAACATTGAAACCCTTAAGATCTTTTTTGTAATTGCGATTCAAAACTTTAAGGACTTGTTCTAAACTTATTAAAGTTCCTGACTTTGCAGCTTTAAAAAGGACTCTTGATTCATGATCTGTGAAACCATGACTTAATACTTCTAGACTCTCTAGATTTAACGAAAAATTAGAGTTCATTTTATCTATTTTTTCAGCCTTATCTTTTGAACAAGAACAAAAAAAGAGTATTAAAATTGCTGAATAAAAAAACTTCATAATGAATCCAATGGTAACTACCTAAATTTTAAATGTGGGTAATTCTATCACCTCCCGGCAACGCATCGCAATATAGTGCTATACTTTTTTCACACTATGAAAACTTTACCAACCGTCGAAGCTTTCGTACTTGCTAGCCTCAAAAGCTCAATAAATAAGCGGTTTAATCCGTTTCTTTTAGTTCGTTGTTTCCAGGAGTATTTAGAAGGCTTCTTCCTCTTGGAGCATTGAAGCTTCTCTATACTAAACCACTTAAGTATAAGTACACTTCACAACAACCTAATTCAGTGAAATACTTAAAAAAATAAAAATCTATTGAGGAAATCTTTCATGAAAAAAACATTACTATTCGTCCTATTCACCATGTCAGCACTGTTAATAAGTTGCTCTCAAACAAAAACCAGTAAAGAAAAGCCTACTTCTGAAAACAAAGAAAAAAAATTTCTTCATATTAATGCTCCTCTAAAAGAGTCGAACCACTTCTCGCTTCGTAATTTTATAGAAAAACAAAAACTTCCAAAATGTAGTAAAGATAAACATTTTCCAAGGTGTATAAAGGTTGCAGAATACAAAGATGGTTATGTTCGAATTTTAGAAGCTCCTATTACCGCGGATAGTATCTACGAAGAGTTTTTCCATTTCAAAGGAGAAAAGCATGATATTCTACTTAAAGGGATATACAATTTTGACCTTGGCTATGAAGGACATCTTGCTGGGGATATTATTGATAACCTATACGCCTATATCGTAAAAAATCAAAAAATTCAAAAAGAGATAAGTTTTCGAAAGCTTTTGAAAAATGAACCTCGAGAAATAAAATATTGCGGTCTAACTTCAGAAGAAGAAACTCTACGATATGAGAAGAGTTGTGATAAAAGATATGACAAGGAGAAGAGTTATAGCGAATGGTCACAATGTAAAGATACAGAAGTATGCAATGCTATGTTTCGCCTTCCTCGAAAAGGTACAACTTTAAAGCTATTTCAAATGTTTAATCGACATAATAATATGAAGGTTGGAAAGTTAATTAAAAGTTTTAAATGGAATAAAGATCACTCTTCTTTCGATTAAGCTTTTCACAAAAATGGTGCTAATTGAAGTTTCTTAGACAAACCTCATCATGATTCCCTGTAAAAGCAATCGATGTTGCAAACCTTGAAGGCTTCTTCCAAATCTTATAGATTGGATACTTCAACTTAATCGAAATAATCTCATTACTTTTGATTTTTATCTCTGACTTGGTTATTGCAGGATTGCTTGCATGCCTTGGTCTTTCAGAATGCCTTGATATCTGCTTTGTCGTATAAGTCGTGATTTCGTTCTTCACATCTTTGCTACTAGAGATTTCAAAATTCCCATAATAAGCATCAGCAAACCCGATACTCTCTAATCTGTCATTAATACTGATTCCAACTGCTAACTTATTCAAAGTTTGATCATTCCATTCTAAGTTTTTAACACGAAGTCTTAGAGTATCTTTAGAGGGATCATAAACATCCTTCTTATTAAATACTGGTAACTTGTTTAAAATGATGTTGTCTAATTCAAACTCAGATTTGAATAAATCAATACCTCTAATATCAATGGGATCATCAAGTAAGCAATCTTTTGAAAAAGAAAAGGCCGAGTATAGCAATGATAATAAAATAATTTTTTTCATAAAAAGTCCTTGGGTTTTAGTGTTAATACTTTTCTAAGCTTCATCATCGTTGATTCGCAAGTTCTTTACAGATACTCAAAATAGAAGCTTCAGGCATCTTCTTTTGAAGATTCTTAATTTGTGCTTTATCATTTCCATCACTGGTACAAAGCCAATAACTAAGAGGTTCAGGCACAAGCCTTAAGACAATTTGTCTCTCATCTTGCATATAGAAAAGCTCACTGTATTGGCCTTTCACTATCTCTAAGCTTTTCACTGCTTCAACCTGAGCATCATTAAAGTCAAAAGTTTCTTGAAAGTCCTTCCAGTCAATTTTTCTTTGTCTTAAGATGATCATACTTGGAGCATTGGGAAGAAGAGAATCAGCTAGTTCTTTATCTCCCAAAAAATCTTTGTAGTTTTGACTTAAACTCCAAATTCCAGAGTTATACTTCCTCCAAGTTCTATAGCAGGTAATAACAAACTGCTTGGCTAACTCCGTTTTAAAAAGACGCTCGGCCTCATCGACCAACAAAATATATTTTCTTTCAATATCTTTAGATGCGGTATCTTGGATAAAGGAAGTCAAAAGCAATAGTATGACATCTTTCAAATCTTCATTTGCATTAAGAGACTGGACTTCGATACTCACTATATCTTTAGTAATTTTTACGTTTGATTGTCCATCAAGAAGTCTTCCGTAGGCAGAGTTCCCACTCCAAGAGAATAGAACCTTAGAAAAATGTCTCATTTTTTCATTTTCATGATGTTCAAGAATACTCTTTAACTCAGTTAATGTTGGAGGATGGTAATTTTCTCTAAAGACCTTACTCTTCACTTCATAAACTTTATAGATACATTCCTCAAGTAACGCCTTTTCAAGTTTTAGAAGTCCTTTTTGATGATCTTCTTTTAGAATGAGTTCTAATACAGCAAGAAGCATCTTTACTTTTGCTGGTGTTGGCATTGTTTCACCAAGAGGAAGATCAAACATATTTAAAACCATTCCACTATCAAGATGAAAATCTAAAAACTCACCATTAAGTGCTTCAACAACTCTTTTTGATGAGGCACCATTATCAATCCAAATACATCTAGGCCTTTCTTTTTGAGAAAGAAACATCAACATAATTTGAGCGGCTGAAAAACTTTTCCCACTACCTGAACCTCCAAAAATAATTCCATTATAAGAAGGAAGGCTTGAGTCAAAGATATTCATCGAGAAAACTCCTCCATCTCTATTATGAATAAGACTGATGGGGTATTCATTACCACTCCATGCCCCATAAAGGGGCATAAGGTGAGCAACATTACTCGATTTAAGTTTTAATTGCCTAACTCCTTCGCAGAGTCCAGGAAGACCTTTGAAAAAGATGTCTTTAAGAGCAAAGTTTTCAAGAATCCCCTCTGCTCCAGATAAAGATCTGAAGGCTTTTAGTACTTCATCTGTTTTACTTTCCAGCTCTTCATTTGTTTGTCCATAGATAATGACATTAAAATCACTTGAAATTAGTTTTTCACTACCTGTGATAAGTTCAGTTAAAAGATCTTCTAAGTTTTCAAACTTTGATTCACTTTCAATATCACTGACATTTTTTGTCCCACTGGCCATAGAGTGAGCAACTCTTCTTTGCATCTGGAGTTTTCCTCTTTCTTTTTCTTGATCTAAAATATGAATATTTTGAGATATCCAGAAGTGAAAAGGAAGCTTCAAAAATGCTTCAATCATTGAAGAGTAAGTCATATTCTCAGGAGGGAGTTTCATTGTGATTGCTTTAAATTTAAAGTTATTGAACTCAAGGTAGTCTTTTCCAACTTTGAAATCTGTCAGACAAAGCTGATTATTTAAAGAAGGATTTAAAAGGTTGGTGACTCCTTTAAAACTTGGTATCCCTAAATTTTCAGACCTTTTAAAATTTAAGCTTTCAAAAAGAAGATTAAACCACTCATCACTTCTCAGCCGAGATGGTTTTAAATCAAGTGTCTCAAGACTTGACTCAATTTTTTTTAGATTTCTAAAAAACTTATCCTTAAACTTTTTGTACTCGTTTTTTGTTAATGTCTCAAATTTTAATCTCTTCTCAAATAAACCTTGCTTCTTTAGATGGTGAGGAAGACTCCTAACAAATAGAAAGATTTCTGGAGTAAAGAAGCTTTTTTCTTTCTCATGACTTCTAAAAAAATCAACTCTCGCTTTAGCGACATCCGAAAATCCCTCATCAGTTTTATTAGAGATCTCTTCATGCTTATCGATCAATTTTTTTACATTTGAAGTCAGTCTGAAAAAGACCTGAAATTTCAAACCTTCTTCAACACTACATAGAAAGTTTTCTAGCTTCTTGTTGATAGCATTTATCTCATCCGTATCCTTACAACTAATATCAAGACCTATAAGTTTGAAACCAGCTCCCAATGATCCGTCCTTAAACACCATTAAGTCATCACTTACATCAAAATGCCAAAATGGAAGTTCTTTGCTAAGATTCATAAATTGTTCTCCTTAAACTTTGTTCATCCTTAGACACTTCACCCGCCTGATATTGAGAAGGGGCGATATAAAATCTAATGAGGTGAATAAGGAAGTCTTGAGGTTTATTTCGTTTTCCGAAGTAAAGAACAGTTAAGAATGCTCCTGGTAGTCCGATACTCATTGGTACGTTAAGATTTGTATTTCCAAAAATCATATTCATGATGACTCCAAATATTAAAACTCCAATTAAGTCTATGGCCTCAAGGCTTCCAATTTTAATTTTTGCATCTAAGTTTCTATGAACTTTTGATATTGATAATTCACTCAAAATCCACCAACTCCAGATGCAGACTTAAGCCATCCAATAATAAACTTCGCCATGAACCCAACAATACTTGCTCCAAGAACTAATGCCATACGTCTTCTCGCATCACTGTCACCAATTGCAGCTAAAATAGCAGCATAGATGAGGCCTAGAATAGAAACAGCAGGTAAAATAATTGTCACGATACTATCAGTTAATCTTGACACTTTTGATTCAAAAGCTCCCCCCACTTGAGGATAGACCTCAAGTGGAAACAGCACTGAAAGTAGGACAAAGGAGGAGAAAACCCACTTCCAATTTTTATTTATTATTTTTGTATTTTTCATATAAGCTCCATAACTAAGGTTTTAAATTTTGATCCGTACTTTATGTGAATATTTCCAGACGTTTTCTTATCCATTACTCCAAAACCGACTTTTTTTCTTTTAAGAAAACTACCATCTTTCTTCTTGATGACTTGCTCCATATGAAAATTCATTTTGTTTTCAGAACTTCCTGTTGGCTTTAGGAAATACCGTTTTTCACTAGAATCTTCATCAATCTTTAGAAAGTACTCACCATATTTTTCTTCATAAAAGGCCACTCCAGCAGAAAGCTTTGTATTGTCTCTTGGATCAAGCCAAGTTAATCCAATTACTTCTTGTTTATTTATTTCTTTCATAT
>JAHDHG010000001.1 GCA_020631435.1 Bacteriovoracaceae bacterium
TATTCCCTACTGCTGCCTCCCGTAGGAGTCTGGACCGTGTCTCAGTTCCAGTGTGGCTGATCGTCCTCTCAGACCAGCTAAGCATCATAGTCATGGTAGGCCTTTACCCCACCATCAAACTAATGCTCCGCAGGCCCTTCCCTTAGCGACAGCGTTTCTCTTCCTTTTTCCTTAAAAATAAAAAAATAAATTTAAGAAAAAAGAAGAGAAAAGAAGCAGTCTTTGATGAACTTTTCCAAGGTCATTCATCATATGCGGTATTAGCACCGGTTTCCCGATGTTGTCCCCCACTAAAGGGTAGGTCACCTACGTGTTACGCACCCGTGCGCCACTGTACTCGCACCCGAAGGTACTTTCTCGTTCGACTTGCATGTATGAGGCATGCCACCAGCGTTCGTTCTGAGCCAGGATCAAACTCTCCAAGTAAATCTTATAATTGATTAACTTAAATGTTTAAGCTCATTTATTATCTGTTCGATTGTTTTATGGTTTTAAGACGTTTTGTTCAAAAGAATAAAACTTCTTCGATTTAGCTTCTAATCTCAATCAAGAGACAAACCAATACGCCAAATCTTAAAGTTTTCCATTAAACGGAGTTCTTCTCATCTGATATCTAAAAACCCAAAAATATGGGTTCTAAGAAATTATTCTATATTCAATTGTCAAAGAGCTACAGTTGCACTAACTGTGCAGCGCTTCATAGTAAATACTAATTAAAAACCTAAAGCGGTCTGTGAATATAAGTCGATAAGCCAAGGAAGTCAACAGGCAAAACGATTTTTTTTAATTATTTTTGAAAACTTGGAAAAACCAAATCAATGGCCAAGAATTAGATCGTTATGAAGTTTAGAAAAATGGTCAATCTAGAGCAAAAGTGGCTTAAAGAATTAAACGAAGAATTTAGTAAAGATTATATGATTAATCTTGAAAGTTTTTTACTTCAAGAAGCTAAATCAAAGAAGATCTATCCTAGTGATATATACAGAGCATTTAACCTTACACCTCTTGATCAGGTCAGAGTTATTATCTTAGGTCAGGACCCCTATCATGGAGCAAATCAAGCTGATGGTCTAGCATTTTCAGTGAAAGATAAAACATCCATCCCTCCAAGTTTAAAAAATATTTATAAAGAAATAGAAAAAGATTTAGGAGTTCCATCTCAAACAAGTGGTGACCTTACTAAGTGGGCAAAGCAAGGAGTACTTCTAATGAATTCAATTTTAACAGTAGAGCATGGCAATGCAGGATCAAAAAAAAGGATGGGAAAAATTTACAGATAAAGTAATAGAAATATTAAATAAAAAAAAAGAAAACTTAGTTTTCATACTTTGGGGTTCTTACGCGCAAAAAAAAGCTAATTTCATTAATACTAAAAAGCACCTTGTTCTAAAAGCACCTCATCCTTCTCCTTTATCGGCCTATAGAGGCTTTTTTGGTTGCAAGCACTTTTCTAAAACAAATCAATATTTAGAAGAAAATAATAAATCAACAATTATCTGGTAGAAAAAATTAATGAGACTATAAAAAAATCCGAACTGATTATATGAAATTAATTTTGATAATTATTTCAATTCAGTTGTTTTCACAAGATTATATAGTCGACGGAATCGAATATTTAAATAATGAAGAAGAATGTAATGATGGAAGCCATTTAGAACCTTATGACGACTCTTGTTTCCCAGAAGTTTATAGTGAAATCAATCATTATTATGAAAAACACAAAGAATATTCGAAAATATTATTTGAAAAAAAGAAAGCTCTTTACGAACAAGAGCATTATAAAAAAAGTCAGATCGCGAACGCATATGTAAATCATTATGTTCCTAAATACTCAAAATTCAAAATAGATCAAAAGAAATATAAACGCTTTCACCAATTAAAAGAAATGGGGGTTGGATATGACGAAGTTTATACACCAGATACAGCTAAGTTCATTTTAGATTTTTGTTCTAATAATGGAAAAGATCTTTATCCACCTATTGGTAAATGTAGAATTGAAGATTATGAAGATGCTTCAAAGAAAAACTCATTTATAAGTTTTGCTGGAAAGTCTAAAAATGACGGTGTTGATGTACTTGATTACATAAGAAGTTTACAAGCTAAATCTATGGGATTTGGAGGAGAAGAAAATACAACTCTAACTGAAGAAGAAGCGAAGTTATTAATTGGATACAAAGATCAAAAGTTATCACACATCTATACTATGGGTGGTATCTTAGGAGACGATCCTTTGATGTCTGATTCTCTTTCCGAATATGGCTGTCCTGTAAAGCGTCGAGAAATGGCAAGTGGTAGACTTGGCGGAATGGATGGATTTGATGATGTATTTTTTAATATTCTTACAATGGGAGTGGGAAAATTAGTTTTACTTTCATTAAATAAATTAAGAAGCATGGCCCTCAGACTTGGATTTAAAAAATCTTTGAAAAATTATTCTAAACAACAATTGGCAAAGTTAATTTTGAGCCTAAAGAATACTGCAAATATAGCACTTGGGAAAAAACTTTCCGCAAAAGCTGATAAAGTTCTCAGAAACGAATTTGCAGAAGTAATAGTTGGCAGATCACTAAATAAAACCGAGAAAGAAGCTGTCTGGTTAGCACATTTAGTTGGATGGGGAAAAAAAGGGAAAAATGGAAAGTTAGCTGGCTATAATAATTACACTAAGGCCCAACTAAAAGAAAAATTTCAAATTTTAAAAAAAGCAGGGTTTAGTGATGATGAGATAAGAAGTCTAATCAGAAATGGAATTGTCGGCGATAAAGGTCCTGTTGATACGGCAATCATTATTAGAAGAAATATTAATAAATATATTGGACCAGAAGTTTTATTTAAACCTTCAAAAGAAATGAGTGAAGAAGCATTTGAGAAATTCGTAAAAAAACAGCTAGATGATGCTCTCAAAGGTTGCAAGGGAAATGAAGAATGCATAGACCTAGTTTTAAAGAGAGTAAGTAGATTAAATACTTATGGTAAAAAACATATCGATAAAGTGATTTCAGGTTACAAAACTGCCACTAACGCCGCCGCAAAAAATGCAACTAGTACATATACTAAAACAAAAGTTGTATCAGTAACGACCTCAAGACTAGACAGTGCACCTTCAACGAAAGAATTCATAGAAAGAGCAGACAAAAACATTAAAAGTATGACTGAGGCAATAGAAAAAAACAAGAAGAGAAGAGATGAATTATTAAAGAAGTCAAAAGAAAGTGATGAGTTTGCAAAAAAAGCTAAGTCTGAACTTGATGAACTTAACTCAAATATAAAATATACAGAAAATAAAATTTCAGAGACGATTGCTTCAAAAAAAGTAGTAGACAAAATAGAGACTTTTCCAATTCCAGAAAAGCTCGATGATTACATTAGTTTTGGAGGAGACAAATTCCAAGAAATAAATAGATATCAAGATAAAATGGATGGCATAAGGTCAAATGTAAAATCAGAAGTTACTAAACTCAACACAACAGGCGTAGATGCAAAAGTTACGAAACAGTTAAAAACATTGGCGAATCAAAAGGTATATAAGTTTTCAAAATCTATTGATTCAGCAGAGAGAGTGAAAGTTGGATATTTAAATACAGTTAAACAATCACTTGAAACTATTTCAAAACGTTCTTCTAAAAAATACCAAGAGTTATTAAGTACAAAAAAATATACTCAAAATGATCTTTTAGAGTTTAGAGGACAAGGTTTCCTAACCGATTTCGAATATACTAAACTCTCTAAACTTTTAGATTAAATCCTGCTTGAGCTAACTCATCAACAACCTTCTCCTCATAAGACTTGATCACCTCAGCAGAAAGAGTTTCATTAGAATTAGAGAAATTAAACCTTAAAGTGACAGCGTTATGCTCATCGTTTAAATCAAAAGATTTTACTATTTTAGCAGATTCTAAATCTTTATTTTTTAACTTCTTTGTCACCTTCAAAGTCTCCGAAGCATGCATCGATTTTGGAACTAAAACAGTACAATCAAATTGCGAACTAGGAAACTTAGAAATTGGATTATATTTATGAGCCTTCTGAACTTGAGATTTACAAAAATCAGTTAAATCCAGCATTAAAATTGAGAGATGTCCTTTAATTTTAAAATCTCTTAAAACTATGGGGTGAACTGAAAAAGCAGCTCCTAAAGTTTTTCCTCTAATAGCGATATCCATATATTCATGAGGATGCAGACCTTTCCATTTTTGAGGTATAAGTGAGCAAGGCTTTCTAGAATTTTCTTTTGTTGCGAGTTGATAATTTAGACCTAGAAAATTTAAAAACTTCTCGGAAGTATTCAATAAATTTACAAAAGAAGAAGAAGTCTTAGAGAAAAATGCTAGACCAAGCACATTTCTCTCATCTTCGAAGTCATTATATACTCTCCCCCACTCAAAGAAAGAAAAGTCTGAAAAGTTCTTAGTATTCACAGATGCCATTTCAAGAAAATTAGGAACAAGACTAGGTCTCATCCGATCTTGATCGACTGACAAAGAGTTAATCAAAGAAAGTTTTTCATTTAAATTTGGCCATGAGGCCTTTTTAAGAAGCTTTTTTCCTATAAGAGGATAACTCATCACTTCTAAACTCTTGGCATGTAAAGACATGAAGTCTTGTATCTTTCTTTCCATTTCTTTATAAGGGGTCAGTCTTACTGGATTGACTCCAAGAAAAGGTGATTTTATTGGAATTGTATCATAACCAACAATTCTTCCAATTTCTTCAGCTAAATCATGCTGCCCTTCAATATCTTTAGTTGCTCTATAAGTGGGAACTTTTACTTCAAAATCATTACTGCCAGTAACTTCAAAATCTAAACTTTCTAGAATAGATTTAATTTTTCCACTCTCAAGTTCTAATCCCAAAATATTATTAATATAAGCCGAGGAAGTTTTTATTCGCGGCTTTTCATTATTTATAGTTGATCCATCATAAACTGGCTTACCAACCACTTTAGCATCTGGGCAAAGTTCTAAAACTAAATCTAAAGTTCTTAGTAAAGTTCGATAACAAAGATTCAAATCTAGAGACTTTTCAAACCTTGTAGAAGAGTCTGTTCTAAGTCCAAGTCTCGTAGAAGTTTTTCTTACTTCTTCAGCTTTCCAATTTGCAACTTCAATAAAAATATTTTTTGAATTATCTTGAACACCACTGTTAGCTCCGCCCATCACACCTGCTAAAACCAAAGCCTTATCGTTATCAGAAATTACTGTATCTGTATCAAGAAGAGTTCTTTCCATTTCATCTAAAGTTGTAAATTTTTCATTTTCTTTAGCAAGATGAATTTTTAACTCATTACCGTTAATAAGGTCTCTATCGTAAATGTGAAGTGGAAGCCCCAGCTCAATCATGACATAATTAGAAATGTCTACAATATTATTTATAGACCTAAGCCCCACGGCCTCTAACCTATCGACCATCCATTGAGGACTTTCACTCACTGTAATATTATCAACACTGAGCCCCCAGAAACCTAAACAAGAAGATTCAGGCTGAACCTTAAGATTAATTGGATTTGGATCAGAATTAAACTTTGATTCTAGATTATTTTTCCAACTCTCACTAAATTTATCGTTAAGAGGAGTTTCATAGATAGCTGAAAACTCTCTAGCTAATCCAAAATGCCCCCATAGATCTGGTCGATGAGTAAGTGATTTATTATCAACATCAATTAAAGTATCAGAGTTAATATTTAAATGAGTTTTTAAATTTTCACCAAGAGGAGCATCGTTTGATAACTCCATTAAACCAGAAGCGCCATCTCCTAATCCTAGTTCAGATGCGGAACAAAGCATCCCTTCACTCAAAACTCCTCTAATTTTTTTAGGCTCTAGAGTAAATCCTCCAGGAAGAGTGACTCCAATTTTTGCATAAGGAACCTTGAGTCCAACTTTAACATTAGGAGCTCCACAGACTACTCTTGCTGTATTAGATCCATCAGTAAATGTTACCAAATTCAGCTTATCAGCTTCAGGATGTTTTGCGATTTCAGTGATTTCAACAACTCTAATTACTTCAAGATGAGAATTTACTTTTTTAACTTCTTCGACTTCTGCAGTTTTCATCGTAAAAGTGTTAGCAAGATCGTGAATATTTACTTCTGGCAAATTAACGAAGTCTTTTATCCAATTAAGAGAGATTAACATAATGAATTCCTAGAAGTGAGAAAATTGAGAGTTAAATCTTAGATCACCTTTATGAAGGTATCTAATATCGTCGATTTTATAATTGACCATGACTAATCGATCAAGACCTAGTCCAAAAGCAAATCCTGTATATTTATCTGGATCTACTCCTCCGGCTTTTAAAACATTAGGATGAACCATGCCACAAGGAAGAAGCTCGAGCCAACCTGAATGTTTTGCTTCTTCATCTTTGGGATCTGGTTTCTTCCAACGGATATCCAATTCAAAACCAGGTTCAACGAAAGGAAAGTATCCAGGCCTAAGCCTCACTTCCATATCTTTTTGAAAAATTTCTTTTAAAAGAGTTTTCATAAAGTAGATAAGGTGTCCTGTGTTAATATTTTCACCGACCATCATTCCTTCTAATTGATGAAAACAAGTTTCATGAGTTGCATCAGTTCTTTCACATCTAAATACTTTTCCAGGCCCAACGAAAGCAAAAGGTGGTTTTCTTTCTTCCATTCCTCTTATTTGAATCGTAGAAGTGTGTGTTCTTAAAAGATGCTTTTTATCCTGAAACCAAAAAGTATCTTGCATGTCTCTGGCTGGATGAGTTTCAGGAATATTTAAGGCCTCAAAATTATAATGTTCCGTTTCTATATGAGGGCCATCTAAAACTTCAAATCCCATAGAGAGAAAAATATCTTCAATCTTTCTTTGAATTTGGTGAGTTGGATGAATTCCTCCTGAGATAAGTCCTTGATCCATATTGGAATCTCTTAAGGAGAAATCGATTCTTTCTTTATCAAGTTTTTCGTTAATCTCTTTTATCTGAATATTTTTAAGAGAATCTTGAATTGAAGCTTCTATGATATTTTTAACTTCATTTGATTTGGGACCAATCTGTTTTTTTTCTTCTACAGATGCGTCTCTTAAGCCTTTCATGATTTCAGAGAGTAAACCTTTTTTTCCAATATACTTAGCTTTTAGGTTTAAGACATCTGCTTGTTTTTCAAGAGAAGAAATTTCTTTTTGGAACTCTGTCCAGAGGGATTCTATTTTATCTAACATATGAAAGATATAATAAGCTTTGAGAAGGATTAACTCAAGAGTAATGAATCAATTCAGTCAAAATCAGGTTTATTATAACGGTTTGGTTTTATTTAAACTGACAGGAGACTTGATCTATTAGAATTAAAAAAATCAATTTTCTCAGGGCTTAAATAGTCGGGATATGTCCATGGAAGGCCTTGATAAGTCTTATTTTGAAAAGTGTAAGTTAACTCTGCATAGACACCATCTTTAAGGTGTACTCTATGCGAGTAAGGCTTGCCAGTGGCCAAGACTAGATTTTCTTTACTTATATAACCACAATCGAGATTTATTGATCGTTTTCCTTCTAAAAGAGATTGGTTTTCAAGTTGAGTTGTGAGGAGTTTAAAATTAACAAGTTGATCTCTAGAGCCAATGTTTTTAAAAATATAAATAGCTCTATCTAACTCATCCCCCATCTCGTTGGAGTAATAATCTATCAAAGGGTTTTCAGAAGGCCTAAGAATATCCTGAATAACGAAGTCAAAATGAAAGAAGAGATCTTCTATTTTTTTATCATCCCAAATTTTAGGATTAAAAAGGACAGAGCAAAAAAATAATACTTGGTCTGGTTTATTTAACTGACTCATAACTTATTAACCTCATTTTTAAATTCTTCGATATCAATTGTAGCAGTACCTACTTTTTGTATAACTAAGCCAGAAGCAATATTAGCAAGAGTTGCTGCTTGCTCTAAGGTCGAACCCGCCACTAACGAGGCAGTCAGAACAGCGATACTTGTATCACCTGCTCCACTGACATCGTAAACTTCCTTAGAGAAAGTAGGAACTAGTTTTTTTTCATTTTTATTAGAGATCAACATTCCCTCTGCACCTTTAGTAATGACTAAAGACTTAACGCCAAGGGAAGTTCTTAAAAAGTCAGGATCGATCTCAATTTTACCAAAAGATCTAGAGATAAAGCTTGCTTCTTTTTTATTTGGTTTAAAAAGATCAACACTTTTATAGACAGATGGGTCTTTGGTAATTGATGGATCAACTGCGACAAAAATATGATGAGCTCGACATTCATCAATAATAATCTTTAAATTTTCTTCTGTAAGAAATCCCTTGCCATAATCTTGTATAATAACACCATCAAACTTGGATATATTAGAAGTAATCCATTCTTTAACTTCCAAAGATTCAAAAGGGTTATGATCTTCATAATCAATTCTACAAATCTGCTGATTCCCTGCTAGAACTCTTTGCTTTAAGATAGTTCTTCTAGAAGGGTCTTTAAAACAATGAATTTCAATGTTTGAATCTTCTGCAAGTTTTTTCATTTCATCAGCAAGAGTGTCGTCTCCACTTAAACCTAAAAGGGAACATTTAATTCCAAGAGATGATAAATTTTCAGCGACATTTGCAGCAAGTCCTAACTTTTTCCATTCTTTCTCTACATTTAAAACAGGCACAGGTGCTTCAGGTGAAATTCTTTTTACTTCTCCTTGAGAATAAAAATCTACTCCAATATCACCAATAACCAAGATATTTAAATCACTAAATTTAGAAGTTATTTCTTTCAAAGAATTCCTTTCTCTTCTATTAAGTCTGAGATTTTCCCAAGGACTTCATCAAAACCCAGAGATGTTGTATCAATTTCAATAGCATCATCTGCTTTTACCAAGGGAGCATGCTCCCTATTTATATCATTAAAATCTCTTTTTTCTACATCAGCAATCATCTGTTCTAATGTGATTTCTTCGCTTGGATTTTTATTTTTTAATTCGTCTAGCCTTCTTTGAGCTCTCACTTTTGAACTAGCAGTTAGATAAACTTTAAGAAGTGCATTAGGAAAGACAAAAGATCCAATATCTCTTCCTTCCAAGATAGACATCTTTTTTGAAGATTTTACAATTTCTCTCTCAAGCTCTTCTACCTTACTTCTCACATCTTTTAATTTAGAATATTTCGAAGCAAGTTCAGAAATATGGTGCTTTCTTATTTCTTGAGCATAATCAATGTGATTCACTTCAAGCTTTAAAGTATGTTGAGAGTTATCATAAGAAATATTTAAGTTCTTTAAATAACTTTGAATAGAATCTAATTCTATATCATCTTTATCTAGTAAAAGAGCGATAACTCTAAATAAAGCACCTGTATCAATATGATTAAGATTAAACTTATCAGCAATTGCCTTAGTAATAGATGATTTTCCACTACCTGCAGGTCCATCAATAGCAATTATCTGATCTTTTAATTGAGACATAAATCATGTTTAGCATTTAAGGTTTCATTCCTCAACATCTTGAATGACTAAAAGAGAGAAAAATGAAAGAATTAAGCATGAATCAAGATAATAAATCCACTTTTTTTATGGCATTTAAAGACTCCAAGGTGAGTTGGAGAGAATTTAATAAAGAATCTTTGAAAATAGCAAAAGCTGAAAAAAAACCTTTATTTATTCATCTTGGTTATTCAACATCTCACCTATCTACTGATTTACAATATAGAGTATTTGAAGATTCAGAGATTGCTAGTTTCTTAAATGAGAACTTCATTTCGATTTTAATTGATAAGGAGTTATCTCCCCATCTTGATCAATACTTTCAAAAAATGATGATTCTTCAATTTGGTGAGAATGGTTGGCCTGCAAATATTTTTCTCACTTCAGAATTAAAGCCACTTTTTCTTGGAACTTATCTTCCGTTAGAAGTCGATGATAAGTATCCAGGTTTTTTAAATATTATTAAAAACATTCTTCAAAGTTCAAAAGAAAAGAATTCAAAAAGAGATGAAGATTTTGAACTTCTAATAAAGAAAATTAAATCTCCCCTGCTTCCCAATCAAGAAATTTCTTTTGAAGGTAGATTCCCTTCTCCTAATTCAATTTTTGATGCGCTTACGGAATACGAAGATAAAGAAAATGGGGGTTATGGCAAAGGGATTAAACATACTTATCTAAGCTTCATGGAATGGGCCGCTGAGCAGATCGTAGAAGGAGTGGTAGAAAAAGAATTTAGTGATTATATCATCATGACTTTAGAGAAAATTTTAGCAAGTCCTGTGTATGATCATGTTGGAGGCGGGATTCATCATTTTTCTTTTTCTTCTGATTGGCAAAAACCAAATTTTGAAAAACATTTAAATGACCAAGCAATGATTTTGAAAGTTCTTTCAAAAATTTCTGTTGCTTATCCAAGTCCTCTTTTTCTAGATGCTATCATTCAAACATTAGAATATTTAAATAATGAAATGTTCGATGATGAGAGAGGTTTTTTTACATCTCAAGGTTCCATTTCTGAAGGGATAGAAGGACTTTATTTTTGTTATACAGCAGAAGAATTCGATGAAGTCTTCCAAGATAGTGAAATAGATCTAGAAAATTTAAAAAAATGGTTCATGATTACCGAACAAGGTGATACCAATTACAAACTCAATACTATAAAGCTTGATTTAAATAAAATCGAAGAGATCATCACTCCTGAAAATTGGGAAATCGTAAGAAATGCAAAGAAATTACTTTTTCAGAAAAGATTTGATCGAATTCCTCCCAAAACAAATCCACAAAGTATTGCAAGTTCAAGTTTTAAATTAATTTCTGCCTTATGCGATGTTATTCAATATTGTAAAATTGGTATTATTCAAAAGGATGCGACAAACTTATTAAATAAGGCCTTGGCTAATGTCTATCAATGTTTTTTCTCTAAATCATCTCAAGATGATTTTCATATTCACCATAGTAGCTTAAAAAATAGTTCAAAAAAATACTTAGAAGATTACGTTGCCTTCGCTGATGCTCATTCAAGACTTTATGAAATAACGGCCAATAAAAAATTTAAAAAAAATGCTCTAAAAGCATTAGATTTTATTGAAGAGAATTTCTTAGATAATAATAAATTACTTATTACGTCAAAAGGATCAGACTCTGCAGTTGTTAACTTTGAAAATTTAAGTTCTGATTTGATTAAAACCTCACCCATTTCAACTTATATTTTATTTATTAGAAAATGGTGTTTTGAAAACTCAAAGTATCAAGAAATCTTTGAAGGGCTCTTTACTCAATTTGCTCAATGTGTTCTTTTTAATCCTCTTGCTCATGGTGAAGGACTTAGATCACTTATATATCCTGAAGAAGTTTACAAAAAGCTAGTTATTCCTTCATCTTGGAAAAAAAATGAAAACTTCCTAAAGATCATCCCTTATTTCTCTTCTAGATTTCTAATTAACTATCACGATCAAGACAGTTGGATTTTTGAGGGATTACAAGGAGTAGAAAAAACAGGAGAGGGTTTAGAAGAATTTGAAAATTTTCTCTTCAAAAAAAACTAGGGCATAGATAACTATGCCCTAGGTGTAACGGTTATGAAGCCTCTTTTAATCGCAATCTTCGCAAGAGTCATCAACATATTTAATAGTCCTAGAGTCTTCTCCAATATTGAAGATTCTTCTATTTTTCTCGGACTTATATTTTACAGGGTGAATTGTTTCAATCGCTTCAAGATTAAAATCAATTCTCTTTCTTGATCCAAGGAATCCTGTTCCTTGTCTCGTATATACTCTATAAACTTCGTACTGATGCATATCTAGTTTATCCATCTTGAACTTTAAAGTTATAGTGTCATCATTTTCAGTATCTTTACATGTTTTGAAAGTTTTTCTAAAAGCGTTACATTGTTGGTATCCATATTGATCAAAACATTGCGCTCTTAAGTTTGAAATTGAAATAATATTTCCTTTATCATCTACTCTTGAGTCATATAATGCTTCACATCCATTAGCTTCGATCGCTTGAATAGCTTTTACATATTCAGCGTTTGCATCAACTTTCTCTCCACAAAGCTTTGATTCATCGATATGAAAATCAATAAATTCTTGGAAGTTATCAGTTTCAACATATTTATACATATTAGCTCTCATCTTTACCTTAACTTTTGAAGGAGTTAGGTTTGTTCGAACTAAGCATGCTAAGTTTGAATTCGTTTCTACTCTATCACTATTTAATTCAATTACTCTAGCATGAGTTACAGCAGCTCCAGATCCATCATGTAGACCTTGAATACATTTACTGTGAATTTCAGCTCTTTGAACTGGTGTTAAAGTGTAGACATCAGTAGAATTGGCTACAAATTCTGATTCAAGTGGAATAGCTTGAGTAGTGTCTACTTGTTCAGTTTGTTGTGTTTGAGGTGGAATTTCTACTTGAGTTCCTTGAGGAAAAGTTGTTGTGACAACAGGGCTTGTTTCGATTCCTGCTTCAGCAGTTTTCTTTTTGTTCGTTTTAACTTTTCCAATTTTTTCTTCTGAGCTACAAGATGCTAGAAGAAGAGAAATGACTAATAATAAAGTTTTCATAATTTGACTTCCTTTTAACTGTTACAGATTTTATGATAAGCGGAATTTTTGCGTCAGAGTGTAACATTGGTAGATATTACAAATTGTGCATATTTTTTGATCAAAATCACGAATTGGGATATGATCAAAATATGAAATTTGAGGTACTTACAGGCAGAACTGATGAACATCTAGTAAATCTAGAGCATGGTCAAAGAATTCATAAAAGCTGTTATGACGATTTTTTTAGACTCAAAGGTACATTATCCAGCAAAAAAATCGATATGAGATCTGCTAGCTCCTTTCGCTCATATGAGAGACAAAGAACTATTTGGAACGAAAAAGCTGAAGGAAAACGTATATTAAGAGATATTAATGGAAATCCTCTTAATTATGATGAACTTAATTGTGAAGAAATTTTTTGGGCAATTTTAAATTGGAGCTCAATCCCTGGAACTTCAAGACATCATTGGGGTACAGATCTAGATGTTTATGATCACTCTAAATACTTGAATGGAGAGAGATTAAGATTAATAAATAGTGAGTATCAAGGCGAAGGCCCTAATGCGAAATTAAGCGAAGAGTTATTTAAAAATACAGATCTTTTCTATAGGCCCTATCTTGATGGTAAAAGTTATCAAATGGAATTATGGCATATGAGCCATGTTAAAATCTCTAAAGAATTTTCTGATAAATATACGATCGATGTATTTAAAAAATCAGTCAGCGAAGACCCTAAATTACTGCTTAAAGAGCATATAATTAAGAATATTGATTTTTTGTATAAGAAGTATATCGCTCTTAAAGGTGCATAAAGTCACTGATTTGATCTATAAAATCCCTTTATTTTCCATCTAAAGCCACCTTTGCCAAATCTGTCATTTTCTAAACTTTTTTTGAGCGATTTCTCTTACCTAACAGTTAGACTTATTCCTTTTGAGAATTCACAATTCTTTGTTAATTTCATATTAATTGTTCATTTGGAGAAAGAATCTCAGAATCGAATTTATCTAATTTAATAAACTTTGGAGGAGCTAAGTTTATGAGAAATTTATCAGTTTATAATGTATTCATGACATTATTCTTTTGTTTAGCATTTGGTGTTGAAACCTATGCTAACGATAGAGGGGGAAGTCGACGGGGCGGTGTATCCCGATCTGGAGGAAGTTCAAGAACTTCAACTCCTAGAAGAGCACCATCAAGATCACCAAGAACTACTCCGAGCAGAAGCTCGAGCAGATCTTCTGGATCCACGACTAGTCGATCAAGAACTTCGACACCAAGAAGATCATCTGGTTCAACAACTGGAAGATCAAGAACTCAACCACCAAGAAGGGGTTCTTCTACTGGTTCTAGAACTACTCCAAGAAGCGGTTCTTCAACTGGATCAAGAACGACACCTCCAAGAAGAGGATCTACAACTGGGTCAAGAACTACTCCTAGAAGAGGATCAACGACAGGATCAAGAACTACTCCTAGAAGAGGATCAACGACAGGTTCAAGAACTACTCCTAGAAGTGGTGGTTCTAGAACAACTCCTCCAAGAAGAGGAACTGGTAGAACAACTCCTAGAACTGGAAATAGAAGACCTGTACCACAGAGACATAGAGCTTCTAGAAGAGGTCATATTAGATCGAGAGTTTATTCTTCTTATGGAACAAATAGATACTTTAGACCTTATAGAACTCATAGAGTTAACAGATATGTTTATAGACCACATAGAGTTTATACTAATATCTATTACCATAGCTTTTTCTGGTCACCGTTCTCTTACTCAAACTATGTATTAAGTGTTCATAGAAGACACTTCTACAGAAATTGGATTTATTTCTATCACTATGGACATACGGGATATTTAGTTCATAACGGATATCCATATTTTGTCTACAATAGCTACAGACATAGATATTCAAGAATTGATACTTGTAACTACCAATTAGTAGATAAGTGTTATGGAACAACGATTAAAACTTATTGGAATCAATTCTGTAACATCGGTTATGATAGATGTGCAGAACAAAGAGATCTATTAAATAGATATGAAGGTGAGTATAGATTCTCATGTGCTGAAACACACAGAGCTAGTACATACTCTTATTTCAACAATAGAGATACGAGATACTTACAATGTGATGGCTCAGCAAACTTCGATGATCATTACTATGATGATGAATATGATCATGATGATTACTATGATGATTATTACTCATCAAGTTCATATGGAAACGATGATTATTATGATCCATTTTAGAAATATGATTTAACGAATTTGAAGGTGGGTGTACCTCTACTTTCAAATCCAAGCACACCAAGGGGTCGTCTTCGGATGGCCCTTTTTTTTACTCTATTATTATTCCACAAGCATCAAACCATTCTTGATTAGCTGCTATCAACTTTCTTTCTTTTAAGTCAAAAAAGCCAACCATGAATTCTGCTCTAGAGCAAAGCTCTCCTTCTCTCGTCATCGATTGATTTAAGAACATATACTTGCCTTCAACCCTGCTGGCCTTAGAGATGATTTGAATTTGATCTAAGTTTTTAATTTCTCTTCTAAACTGAATATTGGCATTTAATAAAACAGGGCCTTTCATTTCTGATCTGATTTTATCTAATCCAAAACCATTTTTTTCTATAAAGTCCCAACGTGCAATTTCATAAAGAGTTGAATATCTTGCATTATTCATGTGCCCGAAGGGATCTAAGTCTGCACCATTTACTTGATAAGAGTAAGTAAACTCTTTTGCTGATAAAATTTTCATTCTTAATTTTTAAACTTATTATGCGAATACACCATGATTTTTCTAGCTTTATAACTTTTTCTATGAGCTCTCGTGATTCTCTTAAACAATGTAAAGCCAGAAGATTTTCTCACACCTTCTTGTGCTAGTGCTCTTTTGAGCTTATTAGAATCTTTTATATTAAGTCCACCTTTACTCTTTTTAAGCTTTGCCAGTGGATTAAAGTTAAAATCTTTCTTTTTTCTTTTGTTTCTCTGAGATAATTTAAAAAGCCTTCTCGCTTTAGACCTCTTATAACTATTTAGTTTATTAGCTCCTCTTGAAGCTACTGCACCACTACCATCTTTATCTTTTTCTCCTGCTCCAGGAGCTCCTCCAGAACTCCCACCACTTGTACCACCACCACCGGCTCCACTTGCTACAACAGGACTTGCTGCACCGGGGTTTCCTGCCTCTGGTTTAATCGCATTAGGATCTTCTGGTGAATCGTCTTCTGCTAATTTTCCATCTGGTGCGCCAATACCGCCACCAGAATCACCACCACTATCACTAGATCCCGAAGAACTTCCACCTGAAGAACTTCCTCCGCTAGATCTTCCGCCTATTCTTGGGGCACCTGGCCCACCTGAGTATGGGTTATCTCCGTTTGGATTTGTTGGTGTTATACATTCAGCGGGTAATGGAGTTTGGTTACAGTAATTGAATGGGTCTGGTGTATTTTCAACTAACCCAACTTTTTCCAATTCACTTTTTAATACATCTTGATGTTCAATTCCTGCTACTACTTCGGTACCATGTTGTATTGCAAGTTGAGCAAATTCAGCTTTTTTATTTTCAACTTCAGTTCGCTCTTTAGCAGAAAAACGAGTATTCCAATTGTTTAAATTTTTATTTAACTTAAGTACGGCCCTAGCATAAGTAGCTCCTGCAACTGTGTTATGTTGATTTTTAGATTTATTTGTATTCATTTGACCTTCAAGGGCAACTCTTTGAATACTACCACCTATCTCTTGGGCACTTTCTAATTCCTTTCTTGTTTTATTACTTTGTAGTTGAATTCTACCTATAGAAGCACCTTTTAATAAAAGAACTTGTTTTTCTACTCTAGCTATGACGTTGAATGAGTTTTCACAAAGTGCAATTTCCTCTTCAACATATTGTTGGAATGTACCTCTATCCAACCCCTCTTTAAAGTTATCCTCCACATACTGAGTTATAGAACTCTCACTAGATCCTGGCTGACATCTACTTCTATTAGCTAATCGACTTTCATTTCTAGATATTCGATCTTTCCAGTGTTGATTAGCAGAGACTCCATCTTCAGGACAACTTTTATAAATTTCCTTGTAATGCTTTTTATTTCCAAAATGAAATGCAGTATTTAGTTGTGCTTGGCACTTATCTGAATTTATAACTCCGTCAGAGTTTGTTGCTTCTGATTCCGAGCTAGTAGCACTCCCCAAACCAGTTGATCCAACAGAACCTAAATCTTGCTCAAGGAAAGCAGCAGCACCAGGTTTCAATTCCTCAGAATCAATTGAATCCTGACCTGACTCCTGAACATAAGCATTAAAACTAAATAAAATAAAAAACCCCATTAAAATCTTCATATATTTATTCTAAGTCCCTTAACACAAATCAATTTTGTAAACACCTGTTTGTAAGTAATTTTAGACACTTAAGTATGAAAAACATTCAAAAAATTGCCTAAAAATGTAGGCAAATTAGGCAGAGTCAAAAAAATAGACAGCAAATTTTTCTTGATTTTGAATAGATTACACGACACCTAGAAGTTCATTTTTAAAGTGTTATATTGATCACGAAATGAGATCAAAAGAACATGACTCACATTCAAACGTTACTTACTTGTGGCGAGACACTAACGGGGAACCTCTTTCAGATGATCCTCTTGGAGACTTACTTAATGAGTTTGGAACAGAAGAGATTGAAGTAGAAGAAACCCTACCAACTCCCAATATCTCAGAAGTAGAAGAAAGCTCTATAGACGAAGAGCTTAGAGATCATTTCTACGAAAACAAGTTCTCAACCAAAGAGTTTAGAAATGACCTTGAAGAGCTTGAGTACCTTTTAGCTAAGACACAATACCTCACAAAGAAAATTAAATATTACTCAGACTTTATGATGAGAAAATAAAAAAGGGAGAAATTTCTTTCTCCCCTTAAATAATTAAAATAAAAAATCCGTCTTCTATTTTAATACTCTATATACGTCATCTGTATATTCTAAAAGATAAGTGACAGGCTTAATATTCTCTTTAAAAGTAGAATTGATTACTTTTGCTCCTGGATAAAATCCCCCACTCCACATTGATGAAGGAGTTAACTCAAAAGTGAAGCAAAAAATATTATGCTCTGCGAATGCCCAGTCACAAGTATCTCCAGTTGCTACATATAAATCTGAAGACTGCTGAGGTTTATATCCATTCCATTCTGCCATTGTATTTGCCATTTTCTTAAAAACTTTTTCTTCTTGTCCTCCAACTGGATCATAAGTCCCACCCCAAGGATAAAGAATTAACTCAGAAAAAGTATGAAAACTAATCATTGTTTTAATATTTGAGTGAGATTCCACAAACTTCTTCACTGCTTTTGTTTCTGGCTCAGAAAATGGCTCTGTTCCCATATAAACATCTGACCCAGGCGCAGTAGAAGATCCTCCCTGACCCCATCTATATGAATAGTTTCTGTTAAGGTCTACACCCATTCTATCAGTACCTTTATTTTTCTTTCTATTTTTTCTCCACATCTTATATTTTTTTCCAACAATATCGTGAAGAGCACCATCTGGATTTAGAAGAGGCACTATATAAACAACTCTATCTTTCATTAAGCTCTTGAACTTAGAGTCTTTTTTAATTTGTTCAACAAAATACTCTGCCAGCATTAAAGGAATTTCAGTTGAAAGATGTTCTCTCGCATGATGAGTTCCAATTAACATCATCGCAGGTTTTTGAGTTTCTTTTTTAGAGCTACCTACAGTAATTGTTACACCTAAAAGATCTCTACCTTCGATACTCTTCCCCATCACGAATGTATTAACATACTCAGGGTTACCTTTTGCTAATTTTTTTAGATCATCCAGTACTTCATCGTAAGTATGAAAATCTTCATCACCTTTTGGAAATTCATATTCTCCATTTCCTGGAATTTTATTTTTTTTGTGGTTGTGAGAATCAAAAGATTTTTCAATCTTCATTTGTGAAGGTCTGAATTTCTTTTTTAACTTCTCAAGATCATGCGTATTAACAATTGCTGTAACAAAATTATCAGATACTGACTCCATATGAGCATAGTTTGCAATAACAGATCTTTGCTCTTTAGTACTTGCTTTAATTTTAACTAAATGCATTTTGGATGCGAAAGCAGGCAATAGAACAAGGGATAATAGAATACTAAGTTTAGTCATAACTCCTCCATTGAGTAAAAACTTGAATATACTACTATGCTTTCAAAGTTGAAGTGTTAGGTCAATTAATATTATTAACCTATAAAAATGATCAGGAAATATTCTTAGAGAAAGATTCGGCTTCAATAAAAACTTTTTTAAATCTTCCATCTATCTTTTTAATTACATTTGTCATGGAAGAAATTGATTTTTCTAACTCTCCAGCACTGAGATCATCTTTAAAATCAATGCTCATATTTAGTAAAATATCAGAAGGGCCAAGGTGCATTGTAAGAACTTGATTGATATTTGTGATATCTGGATGATCTTTGAGCTCCCCTTTAATGGCATTTACAATAATCGGATCAGCTGATTCACCAATTAAAAGGCCTTTGGTTTCTTTAGCCAACCAGATAGCAACGAAAACTAATAATAGTCCAATAATAGTTGAAGCAATTCCATCAAAAATAGGATTTTTTGTATAATCAGTTAAAACTATTCCAACTAAAGCAACTAAGAGTCCCATAATGGCCGCTGAATCTTCAAAAATAATTGCGATCAAAGATGGATCTTTATTATCATTAATGGCCTGAACCATATTTTTCTTTCCCTTCGTTTTCCAAAATTCTTTAAAAGCAAAAAAGCAGGCGCCACCTTCAAATATAATTGCAGAAATCAAAATGGCATAATTGATCCATGTAGAGACAGATAATGAAGGATTTATTATTTGAGATATACCTTTATAAAGAGAAACTCCTCCCCCTAAAGAAAAAATTAAAATTGAAACCACAAAGCTCCAAAAATAAACTTCTTTTCCATGACCGAATGGGAACCTCTCACTTGCAGGTTTTTGAGAGATTTTATGAGAATGCAGTAATAACCCTTGATTGCCAGTATCGACTAAGGAATGAACTCCTTCACTAAACATGGCAGAGCTTCCAGATATCGCTGCACCAATAAACTTACAAACTGCTATTAACAAATTTCCTATTAAAGCAGCGATGATAGCAATTTTAGAATCACTTTTTGCCATGAGATTCCTTTACAACGATAAAGTTAACTGGAACGTTCTTTATTAAATCATAACTTGTCGAATTAAATCTAAAGCCATTTTTAAATCCAGGGTGAGGCTCCACGAATAATAAATCAACAGGATTTTCTGTGAAATATTTTTTTAAGTTTTCTGCTGGAGTTTTATCTACTGAAAAAATTAATTCTACTCTTGTGTTAATTCCTTCTTTTTCAAATGCTTTTTCATACTCTTCAAATTTTTCTTCTGCTAGTTTTCTTTTATAAGCGAGATAATTATTTTTATTTTTTTCAGCATCTTGATTAGTAGCAAAAACATTTTGATGCAAATCTCTTGAATCAAATGATTCCACGTAGATAATCTCTACTTCACATTCAAAAACTTTAGCGAAGTTCTTTACTTGATTTAAAAAATTTAATTGATCATGTTCTGGATCAAAACATACGCCGATTTTTTTAGGAAGATGAGTTATCTCTTTTTTTGCAAGATAAACTGCTTGTTCTGTTCCAAAGATTAATTTTTCTACAAAATTTCCAAAGAATACTCTTTCAAAAAAAGTATCATCACTTGTTGTAATTAAAATCAAATCATCTTTATCTTGAGACTTAAAATATTCTTGAAGAGCAGAAAACTTTTTGCCTTCAATAACATCTAATTCAAAATCTTTCATCGCAACTGAACATCTTTGATATTGCTCTTTCATTTCATCAACTAAATGAAGGGGAACTTTTTTACTCCATTCTTCAATCTCTTTATAAAGTTGATCAGGATTAATAATTCCCATAGATTTTAATTTTTCAATTGTATAATCCCAATGAAATACTTTTGTATTGAGTTTCTCTTGAAATTTCTTAGCTAAACTTAAAGCTAAATCACTATGAGGGGAAAAATCTGTAGCTACAAATAAGTTTTTCATATTTAATCCTGAGTTTATGTATAAGACTCTTTTTTAATCATCTTAAAAAAATGATAAGATTTAAAGAACTATTTATTCAAGGAAGAATAAAATGATTATTAGGATGATACCTTTCTGGCTTGTATTTACGGCCTTTGCTCAATCAAACAAAAATTTTTGCGAAGCTAAAACCAATTACTCCACATTGATTAAAGACTTTAACAAGAAAGAAAATCTACTTGGCTTTAAAAATGATGCAGGTTTATTTGATGAAGGAGTCTGCTGGTGGCATAGTCGGTTTCAAAGAAAAGCTCATTATTTATTACAATTTAAACCAGAGCAAAATAAATTAAGTGAAAAAGAGAATAAAAAAATTATCAGAAAGTTGATTAGAAATGAAAATGTCATTTCTATTCCTGGTTTCAAAAACTTAAATGAATTTAGCAAAACTTATAAGGATTATATTTTAAAGCGTTTGACTCTCTGGCAGGTAAAAGATGGCGGGCTTCGGTTTGCATGGATTAATGGTTTAGCTGGTAGAAGAGTTTTAAGTGAAGAAAAATTAAGAACAAAAATGGATGAGTTATATCAATATTTAAGCTTAGAGAATATAGCTTATGTAAAACAGCAATTAAAAGGCATTCCTTCACATTCTTGGCTTATTCATGAAATGAAAAAGAATGAAGATGGCTACCTTATTAAGTATGTTGATAGTAATTACTCTGAAAAAGTTAAAACTCAAAAATATGTTCATGGTGATAAGACTTTTTATAAAAGGTCCGGAAAAGCATTTATGATTTTTTTAGAGCAAAGAAAAGAACAAGAGAAAATTAAAAAGACCGTAAAGACGTTCTGTGAACTATAAGTCTTTACGGTCTAATATCTTTAAGAAGAATTAATCTTCCATATAGTTTTTCATTTTGTATCTTGAAGCAACTAGAGCGAACGCTGCAGCAGCCACAAACATTAGAATAGCAAATACCCAAAATACTATATATTCAGTCGAAGCTGTAATCCCTAAACTATTCTTTGCATAATTAGTCATAAAATCTCCAGCATTTACAATGAAGCTTACGATTTGGTTTCCTAAAGAAACTGTTAAAAGCCAAAGACTCATCACGATAGACTTCATTGATCTTGGTGCTTGTGTATAAGCAAACTCAAGACCTGTAATAGAAACCATTACTTCAGCTAATGTTATAATGACATAAGGAAGTCCTTGCCAAGCAACGTTAACCGATGCTCCGCCGTCCATCCTAGATTGAATCATTGCAACGACAACAAATGAAAGTCCTGCCATTGCCATACCAATAGTCATTTTTCTAAGAGGTGTTAGTTCAAAGAATTTATTTAACATTGGATACATAAATGATGCTGTAAATGGAATTAAAATCATCACTAAAATTGGATTGATACCTTGAACTTGTGAAGGAAGGATATTAAAGCTATCACCTAAGAAAGGGAAAGCTCCAGCTAAATCTAAATTCATTTCCTTTGCTTGCAATACCCAAGTAGAACCCTGTTGATCAAAAAGTGCCCAGAAGACAGAAACCATAAAGAAAATAGGAAAAATTCCAAAAACCGCATTCATACCTTCGAGACTATCTTTTCCATGCTTTTTGATAACACCCTCTTTGCCCGAACTTATTCTCGTAAAAAGTGTTTTAGAAAAAGAGTTTTTATCTTTACTAGCAATTAACCCATAAATAAATACAGGTGCTAAAATGATAAGAGGAAAGAAAAGTGGATCGATACTAGTGATTCCATTAAATCCAATCATTGAAAAAATTGGGAGTAAACATGTTAGAGCAACACTTCCCCAGAACATCACATTAAACCCTTTAGGAGATTCTTCTGCTGGTGGAACGTGGACAAAGTGATTTCTTCCCATCCAAAAAATAACTGTAGCTATCGCCATTAAAATTCCTGGGATTCCAAATGCAATACCTGGTCCAAATTTATCAAGAGTCCAAGGAGTGATGAAACTTGAGAACATCGCTCCAAAATTAATCATAAAGTAAAATAAACCAAAGACTTTATTTAAAAGAGTTTCTTGTCCTTTCTTAAACTGATCTCCAACGTGAGCGGAAACACAAGGCTTAATCCCACCAGAACCAAGAGCAATCAAAGATAGTCCCGTAGCAAAACCGAATTGATTTGTTTCAAAAACTGCAAGGTATAAATGCCCTAGACAATAAACAATAGATAAATAAAGAATTGTTTTATATTTTCCCCAAAATTTATCAGAGATCAAAGCTCCAAAAACAGGGAATAAGTAACACATTGATGCAAAGTTATGATAAAGAACAGTTGAATCTTCTTTCGTCATTAATAAAAACTGAACAAGAAAAACTGTAAGGATTGATCTCATTCCATAATAACTATATCTTTCACATGCTTCGTTCCCGACTATGTACTTTACTTGAGGTGGATACCTATCCAAATCCACTGTTTTATTCATCACTTTTGTTTTTGTATTCATTATTTCTCCATAAAATTTGACTATAAATACTTAACTTTTTCCCTCGGATAAATCAATCAAATTGAGTCTTATGTAAGAAACAAATAAAAATAAATCGATATTAAGATCTTTTTATTCAAATTCTTGAACTGAAAAGTCAGAATGGACGCACTTTTGTAAGAATTATGGAGAGAATGCCCCAGTAGCGTTATAATATCTTGAATACTAAACACTAAAATTTAAACAAAGGATTGGGAGTAAAATGAGTTCTCATTCTAGTAGAAAAACCGTAACAACTAAGACCAGATCAATGAAACCAAGAAGCCCTCTCTGGCTTTTACTTTGGTTAATCCTTGCTGCACTTTGGGCATTTCTCTCGGGGGATTGGTATGTATGCGTTATAGGGAAACAATGTGTTCCACCAACCACCACAACAACGACAACCACCACCACAACAACTACTATGATTACAACTACTACTTTAAAGGTAGCTGTCCAGGAGTTTGAAAAATTTTATTTCAAAAATAATGACTCACAAGTTTACTTCACTGGAAATTTAAATTCTTCTTATCCAATAATTAAAGAACTTGCTGAAGAAGATAAAAAGTTAAAAATTGTTGGGCATTACTTTAATGGTGAAGACAAAGAAGTTGGTCTAGCTAGAGCAAGTTCTATAAAAGAAAAATTTAAATCTTTTGATTGGTATCAATCAATATCTCTTGATGCTAAAAAAATTGAGTCTGATTTTAGTCCTTCAAAATATGATGAATTTTCATTGGCAAGTGAGCTTCTAGTTGAAAAAGAACTCGATACCTTCAGAATTGAAAATCAAACGATTTACTTTGGGAAAAATGCAAGCAATCCTCATGAGTCTAAAAAGATCATTGATTTTCTAAAATCCATTGCTTCACAAATAAAAGCTAAGAAAATCAAAAAAGTTCATGTTGTAGGCCATACTGATAGCGATGGACAAGCTGATAAAAACTATAGACTTGGTTTCAAAAGGGCCAAAACGATTAGAAGTCTACTTATAAAGCAAGGGGTTAGCTCAAAGAAAGTTACTTTTGAGTCAAAAGGTGAAGCGAAACCTGCTGCATCTAATAAAACAAAAGAAGGTAAGGCCTTGAATAGAAGAGTGGAATTAATTACTAAATAGTAAGGGGAATATATGTACGAACATTTTGATATTATTAAAAACGGATCGCCTTTATTAGAGATACTTGCAATGCTAGCTGGTGCTGGTATTTTAGGCTATCTATTATGTTGGTGGTTTATGTCTCGGAAATACTCCAGCACGGAAGTAAGTTACGATGATGAACACATATTTTCTAAATTTAGAGATATAGAAGGTCATTTAAATCATTTTGCAACAAGAGATATGATTCCTTCACTTCCAGATTTTTCTAAGTTTGCTCTTAAAAGTGATTTAAGTCCTGATATTCCATTACCTGATTTTTCTGTGTTTGCAAAAAAGTCTGATATTCCTAATGTTCCATCAGCTCCTGACTTATCTCTTTTTATGAAAAAATCAGATCTTAAAATGCCAGAGATGCCTGATTTGAGTGGGTTTGTAAGAAAATCTGACTTAGATAATTTTGCAAGTAAAAGTGATATTCCTGAAATTAACTTAAGCGAATATGCCAAAAAATCTGAAATTCCTGAAGTAAGCAGTTTTGCAAGAAAATCAGATTTACCTTCTATGCCTGATTTACCAAATATGAATTTATATGCTCTTAAATCAGATATCCCAAATATCGATCTTAGTTTATATGCTAAAAAATCTGATATTCCTGAGTTTAATAGTGATGACTATGCAAAGAAATCTGATATACCGCAAATAGATCTTTCACCATATGCAAAGAAAAGTGAAATGCCTGTAGCTCAAGACTTAACTCAATATGTAAGAAGGTCTGAATTACCTGCTCAACCAGATTTAAGTCCTTATGTGAGAAAATCTGAATTACCTGCTCAACCGGATCTAAGTTCTTATGTGAAAAAATCTGAATTGCCAGCACAACCAGATCTAAGCTTATATGCTAAAAAGTTTGAGATCCCTGTCATGCCAAATCTTCCAAACTTTTCTGAGTTTGCAAAAAAATCTGAAGTTCCAAGTTATAACCTTGCTAACTATGCTCTAAAATCTGAACTTCCAAAAATTGATTTAAGTGAATATGCAAAAAAATCAGATTTACCTGAAATTGATATGAGTGATTATGCCAAAAAATCTGATCTCCCAGAGATTGATTTAAGCGCTTATGCGAAAATAACTAATCTTCCAAGCTCACCAGATCTTAGTTTTTATGCTAAAAAATCAGAAATTCCAGCTCAACCAGATCTTTCTAAGTATGCTAAGAAATCAGAAATACCGAATTCTCCAGACTTATCAAGATATGCCAGAAAATCAGAGATACCAAATCAACCAGACCTTTCTAAGTATGCTAAGAAATCTGATATTCCTAAAATACCAAGTTCTCCTGATTTAAAGCCTTATGCTAAAAAGTCTGATCTTCCACAAGATCATAAAAAAGATGTAAAAGCTCTTTATGCAAAAATAGAAAAGTTAGAAAAACTTATTGAAAAGTTAAAAGCTAAACCTGCTCCTAAAAAAGTAGCTAAAAAGAAAGTTGTAAAAAAGAAAAAAGTGGCTAAAAAAGTTACTAAAAAACCAGTCATGAAATATGACAAAAGTGGCGTTCCAAAAACTAAAATTACAAACTTTCTATCTATTAAAAACATTAAGGCAGATAAAAGAAAGAAAGATGATCTTCAAAGAATTAAAGGTGTTGGACCATTTATAGAGAAAAAAGTTAATGCTTTAGGTATATATACTTTTAAGCAGATTAAGAACTTAAATAAACAAGACATCGAAATCATTACTGATGCAATCAAGTTTTTCCCTGGTAGAATAAAACGAGATAAGTGGGTTAATCAAGCTAAAAAGCTCGACAAGTAATCTCAAGATTTAAAAAATTTTTATTACATTAAGGCCTAATTTTTAGGCCTTTTTTTTCGCCTAGAAATAGAAAGATATTCCCCTGATATAATTAAAACGTAATCAATCTAAGGATTTAAGTATGTATAACAATTTTAATATTTTTCACCATGGATCTTCTCTTCAAGAAATATTATACATGCTCGCTATCGCTGGCATACTTGGGTATTTATTATGTTGGTTGTTTGCTACTAGAAAATTAAGAGAGTATTGGGCAAGGATCAATCTTAATAAGCATGAAATTGAAAAACTTCAAAATGCTAAGAATTATGATGATTTATTAACTACTCTTTCAACCAAGATTGCAACATTTGAAAAAAAATTGGCAAAACTTAAGGTGCCGACATTAGATCAATTAGATCTATCTGATTATGTTACTAAAGATATGCTGCCTAAAAAACAAGATCTTTCAAACTATGTAACTAAAGATATGCTTCCCAAAAAACAAGATCTTTCAAATTATGCTACCAAGGATATGATTCCTAAAAAAATGGATCTATCGAACTATGCAACAAAAGATATGATCCCGAAAATTGATCATCTTAAAAGTTTTATTAAAAAAGATGAACTTCACAATCTCTTACCTAAAAATAATAATTCAGACTTAGATCTTTCTCAATTTGTAAAAAAAGATGAATTAAATAAAGATGAAATTGATACTAGTCAATTTGCTTTAAAAAGTGATTTGCAAAAGTATGCTTTATCAAATCAACTTCAAAAATTTGCATCTGTAGATAAGCTGACTTCATTCGTGAAACTAACTGACTTGAAAAATCATTTTAAAAACTATTCTCATGAAAGTGCTGACATAGTAAAAAAAGAAGATCTTTCTCATTACTTAAGAAAATCTGAGGTTCCCGAAATTCCAAGCATGGATAATTTCGCTAAAAAAGATGACCTTGCTCATTATTTAAGAAAATCTGAATTACCGAAAACTGATCTCTCACAGTTTGCAAAGAAAGAAGAATTATCTCACTTCTTAAGAAAATCTGAAATGCCCAAAAGTGATGAAAGTAAATTTGTGAAAAAAGATGACCTTGCACCCTATTTAAAAAAATCAGAGCTTCCACAAAGTCCTGACTTTTCGGGTTATGCAAAAAAAGAAGATCTTAATCCATTAAGAGAAAAAATCGAAACAGTAGATAGTGAGAACTCAAAACAAGATGAAAACATTGAAGAATTAAAAGCTATTTTAAGTGAAATTCCTAAGCCAAAAAAGAAAGTTGTAGAGCTAGATAAAAGAGGAATTCCAAAGAGTACAATTCTTCATCTTCTTTCAATTAAAGACGTGGAATATGACAAAAGAAAAAGAGATGATCTTCAAGAAATTAAAGGTATTGGTCCATTTATAGAAAAAAAGGTTAACGCTCTTGGGATTTATACATTTAAGCAAATTTCACTACTAAACGACGAAGATATAAGTGTTATTACAGAAGCAATTAAATTTTTTCCAGGAAGAATCATCAGGGATGATTGGGTCGGGCAAGCTGAAGAGCTTGCCAAGGCATAACTACATTTTCAGAAAAGACTGATCAAATCCAAAATTTCTTAAAACACTTTCTTTGATATTTAAATTATTTTGAAGGGTAACCTCTTCTTGAGAAAGAAATTTGTTTTGATTAGTTAACTCAACTTGAGAATTCTGATGCATATCAAAATTCTGCGAATTAAAAATTGTCTTATTAACATCACTAAAATTTGTTTCCATTTCAAACTCCAAACACTTAATTATTGATAACAAGGTGGTGCCATTATGACAATCTTTTAGGTGTAAGACCTGTAAGTTTTTCAAAAGAGAAATGGAATAAGTTTAAGTTCTAGCTCTATAGCAAGAAATTATTCGAGGGAATACCAAGTCATATCCTGATGTAAAAAAGCCAAGATCATCAGAAGATGAGCCTGTTACAGACTTCATAGTGTTATGAAAATCATCCCATAAAACTCCGTTTTGGTCTTCAAATGGATTTGAGCTAAGTTCTCCACCTCTTTGCAGGTAAGATATGTCTTGCAAGCAAGATGAGTATGAAATCCATTGATTTTCATCAATACCGATCTGATGCGTATGGTCAAAACCAAGCATGTGCCCAATCTCATGAGAGTAAACTGTTCCTTTCTCGTTTCCAATTTTTGAATATTCAGAAACAACTGTAGATTCTTTGCTTTCTGGAACTCTATTAAGTTTCGCAATTCCTGCAACATTTCCTTGAATTTCTTTTACAAAAACTAAAGAGACCTCTCCTACTTTTCCATATTTATCCAAGATGTTTTCAAAATCATTACAAGATAGATCTCTCGGGTCACAGTGAACATGAACCAAATTATCTTCAACTTCTATCGCTTCTGAGATTTCAAATTGAAAGAAAGATGAACTTCCATCTCTATTTATCTTTTCATTTAAAGTTTTTAAAACAAGATCAGCATCCGCACTCACATCTTCAGATAAAGTTGTTTGAGAGCTATTTACAAAAACTATCCTAATAGGAATTTTGTTACTATCAATTTCTGAAATAGTTTTATTAAAATGAAGTTTAGCAGAAGAAGTTCTTCCAGTGTTATCTGCAATGGTATAAGAAATTTCAAATGAAGACTCAAGATCAAAATTTTCATCAAAATTTACTTTAATTCTATTGTTTTCGATAGTTGTGCTTACTCCCTCTATCGATTCAACTTCGTTGATAGTTATAGGATCCCCATCTACATCAATATCGTTTTCTAAAACGTTGACTAAAATTTCATCATTTGATTCTAAATTAACTAGATCATCTGATGAATTTGGGTTGTCTGCTACTGCTCTCACTTCTAAGATCAATTCGGAAACTACAATCTCATTTGTTGAAAGATTCTCCCAGAACACTCTTACCAAATCAGCTCCTGAATAGTTATGATGAGGGTGATATATAAATTTGCCTCCATTTTCTTGAATTTCAATATTGGAATGAACACCATCCATCTTAATCAGCTTATGAGTTTTAGAAAGTGGTAAGTCTCTAAAAACTATCTCTTTAGAAAAATTTACTTCAATGTCTTCAGTGGTCACAACCTTGGTTGTTAAGAGGCCATCAGAGTTTGTATTTCCGGGATCTTCTCCATCTGTCGTTATTGAGCATGATAAAAATAATGTAAGTAGAAGTATTCTCACTTAATTATTTTATGTGATCGCACTAAATGTCACTTAGTAGTTTTTTACTTTTAGAGTATTAACGAATTAAAGAGTTTTTACTTATGGTTTATGCCTCAATTTTTGGGCACTCTCCTCTAGGATTAAAGCATTGAAGCTGTAAAGTTAAATGGATAGACTACAGTTGCTGGTCCACCTTTAGGCCCTGGTGCAAAGCTAATCTTATTAAGAACTCCTGTTAAGCAACCATGAAGCTTTTGATTATTTAATTGAGATTTTACTATTCTAGTACCACTAACTCGACCACCGGGAGCAATCTTCCAGCTAATATTAACAATCCCTGCAAGGTTTGGATTTGATAGTAATGACTTTTCATAACAATAAGTAAACTTACTCATATGCTTAGCTATAATTTTTCTAATTAAGCTTTGAGACATCTTCCCACCTTTAACAGACATCGATTGTGGCCCTAAGTGAGAGAGTCCTCCTCCTGAACCACCTGCAGCATGAAGACCAGATACACTTACTTTACCCTGAACATAGTTATAAGATCTTCCTCCCTCAATACCATTAATCTCACCATTAGATAAGACTCTACCAGATGCAACAGTTCTAGATCCTTTTGTATTAATCGCACCACTTGATGATCCAAGAACGTTTTTACCCGTTACTTTTGCTAGAAAGTTTGTACCTTTAACATTTTTTGCTCCAGCAAGACCTTTTCCTCCACCAACAGCAAATCCTCTACCGCCTTTTCCACCTGGTGGGATATTAAAATCCCCTTTACCTTTAGTAAGGAAGTTAAGTGAGTTAGCAACTTTTGCTTTTGTTTGTGCCAATCTCTTTGCCTGTGCCCTTGCAGCTGTATTACCTTTTGCATTTGGATTTCTTGGACCTGTACCACCTCTTTTAGGAGGACCTTTTTCAACAACAAGTCTCTTCATTGGTCTCTTATCATTTACTACTTTTACAGTTCCTTTAGTCTTATTCGGACTTGGCCTTTTTGATTTTTTCTCACTAAGTAGATTTGATCTTTTCTTTGGCTTCTTCTGAGGTTGAATTTTTCTTTTCGGTTTTGGCTTAGGTTTCTCAGCAACTTTTGGCTTAGGTCTCGTAGTTGTAGTCGGAGCTAGAGTTGTTGTTGTCGCTTTTACAACTATCTTCTTTTCTTCGGATAATTTCTTTAATAACTTCTCAACTCTTTTTTCACTCTCTTTCTCTTCTTTGACTTCAGCAACTGGAGAAGAGCTATCTGATCCTGTCGGTAACATCATTGCAATCGCTAAATTTAAAAAAACAGAGAATGCAACATAAGCATACATTCCATAATCAAGTGCGTATAAAAAATCTTCATAAAGATCAAAGTAAATATCTGTCCCATCTTTATGCTTCATTCTTAGAGAAGAACCTATATTGATACTTCTAACTTTTTTCTCGTCTCCGTAAACATCATACTGACCATTTTTTCCAATCTTCTTGAAAAAATAGTTTGTTCCCTTAATATTTATCTTGAATTGATTACTATCAGTAACAGAGAACTGTTTATCTAGTAACCTTAGACTATCGGATTTTCTCTTATACTTAACATTTAATAATTTTTTCTTTTTTAACATTTTAAAAACTCTGTGATTTTATTTCTTTTTTATAATTTTTTCTTAATTTAATGAAATCAATTGCCTCTCTCTCATTCTGTAGTTTCAATAGCATATTAAGATTTCTGGATTGACCTCGAACCTCAATAGGTTTATCACTTGGCGCATCTAGTGCACTTAGCCCTGAACCCGTTTGCTGAGCAAAAACTGATAATGAAAATAAAAAGCAAAAAATTAACTTCAATTCTTTTCCTTATTCATTGAAACAAAATCAACGTAGTTCAAGCTCAACTCAGAAGCACCTCTAATAATTTCATCTATATAAAGATAAGGTACGTCTTTATCTGCTTGAATTGTTAACTTTATTTTATCATCTTTTTTATTTGAAGCTATGTTGCGGTCAAGATGCTCTTTTCTTAAGTCTTCTAATTCTTCTTTCACCTGAACAAGAATTTGCTCTCTTTCGCCATCAAAATTAGAAAAATTAATGATTTCCCCTTTTCCAACTTTGATTTGGCTCTCACCTATGACCATAGTAATTCCAAAACTTGACTGAGCTGCTTTACCTTCAACAGTTGGCAGTTCAATAAAACTTGGAATTTCTTTCTCTTCATTAACTTCTGAATAATTCACGAGTAAAAAAATCAGGATAATTGTAAGTGCATCCATCAAGGATGTAATATTCAATTTCTCTGGCTTTTTTCTTCCTCTTCCTGAAAACTTTCCCATAATTCCTCTAATCTATATTCATTTCAGTTAATGCTGGAAGCATCACAACTTTAAACTTAAACTCTTTTCCTTCATCTTCTGACGCCAATCCTCTTAGAGGTTTTTTCAAACCTTCAAGCACTGGAATAAGCTTTCCGTAAACAACGTCATCTTTTGTCGTCACCAGAACAGTTTCAAGTTTTGAATATTTATCTTTAATTTTTTCTAACAGTCCTAAAATTTTCTCAGCACCTTCTAAAGTAGAATCTGCTTTTCTTTTTAAAACAACTGCTCCATTTTCTTCATCAAGAATATTTAATCGAGTAATTTCTTGATCGATATAAACTTGAGCCGTTACCATTTTTTCTTTATTTACTTTTTCCGGAATAGGCTGATCTTCACTAGGAGGAGAACTTGCTCCTGGGACTGAAGTTTCAACAACTCTAAAGTGATAAAACGCTAAGTTTGATAAGAGTAATGGAATAATGATGATCAAAAGACTCATGAAAGGTAGGATTGCATCTACTTCTTCCATTTCTTTTTTTACAAACTTTTGTTTTTTCATTCTTTCTTCCTTAAAAAAGCTTTAACTATTAACCGTGTCTTTTAAATTCTTTATACTCTTGAAACTGAGTTTCACTGTTCACTGTCTCTGCATGAGGCTTGTGAACTACTAAGTGAGTCATCTCTGAAACAACTTCATCATACTTTTTAAGAATTCTATCTTCTTTAGAACTTAAAATTGTGTACATAATGATACATGGAATTGCGAAGACCGAATGCCGTCGTATTCATAGCTGTCGAAATACCTGCAGCAAGAAGAGCAGCTTTATCAGCACCACTTGCAGCACCTAAAGATGAGAATGATTGAACAAGTCCAGCAATTGTTCCAAGTAATCCAATTAGAGTTGAAACGTTACCAATCATATTAATATAATTTGTCCTTGCTTGAATCCCTGGTAATACTTTTTGAAATTCAATATCACTCGCTGACTCAATTGCATCTTGAGATTTATTTGCATTATAAAGAACTGCAGCGATAACTTTTGCTAATGGATGTGATGTTGTTAAACATGCATTATAAGCTTCTCTTAATCTTCCATCTTTAACCATTGACTTTACTCTCGCAAAAAATTTATTCTTTACATGATAGTTCATAAATAAAGCAACAAATCTCTCGATTCCAAATGCTACAGCAGCAACTAATAAGCAAGTAATGGCGATCATATAACCATCTGCAAATAAAAAATCTATAATCTTACCCAAATTCATAATCCTCTCCTTAGGCTTTCATGAGTTTTCTTTCTTAAATGTTTATCGGTGTTTTTTAAAAGAGCTTTATTTTTAGATGATTAAGGCAAATTATTCCCGAGTCAATTACTTGGTTTTAGTACAGATAAGAAAACTCAATCATCATCACTGTATCAGCCTCAAGTTCAGCAAAAATAACAGGATCATTAAATGCTGCCAAATCAGCAGTAGTTGGTACCCTATCCCATTTCTTATCATTTTTTTTCAAATCAAAGCTTTGCTTATAAAAGACTTCATTAATTTGAAAGATATTTCCATTTTTGAGCCTTACAGACTGAGAAAGAATTCCTCCAAATATAGTACCAGTTGAAGATAACTTTACAGGCCTTTTAGTTTGATATGCGCCACCACCAGGAAGAGCATTAGGAGATCTAAAAAATACTTCCACATCCGGATACTGCACACCTTCTATTCCAAAAAGACCGCCAATACTTAAATCGACATTATCAAATAAGGTAAAGAGTTTTAACTTTGGAGCAGTTCTAAAAGAAAAGTTCCAAGACTTAGCAAACTCTGTTGAAGTAAAAGTTCTTCCTAGAGATACAGATAAAATTTCCCAATCAAGAATACCTGTCTTCCAATGAATTTGAAGAGGGCTTAATGCCATAAAATACTTTGATCCCATTAGACCAAGTGGTGATAATCCTAGACCTATAAAAAATGAATTTTCTGGTGGAGTAAAAAGAAATTTCTTAAGCTCTGGATACTCCTTAATGACCTTCGCATCTTTTTGTTCATCTTTATTTTGATTAAATTGATATTTATTTGATGCTTGAAAGGTTTTTGAAAAAACCAAACTAGAAAATAATGAAATAATCAAAATTAGCTTCAAATTATAAACCTTTTAAACAACTAGCTTTTAGTCCACCAAGAGATGAGCCGTTTTTCAAGAAATATTTTGCTTCACTTAATAAATTTAATTTTTTAGAACTACAACCAATAATTGTATTTAAACTCTGAGTATCAGCTTCATCTAAAGATAAAGCATAAGTTGAGGCAGCTGCTGCATAATTATAAGCACCTTGCTTATAATATTTTTGAGCAATATCAAATAATGAGTCGGCTTTAAAGCTAGAAAATAAACTCTTTTTAATGGAAGCATGACTAGATTCTGGCATTGAAGCAACTGATCTAAATGGCTTTCCTTGAGTCCAAAACGCAACACTAGAAAAACTCTTCTGCTGTCCAGTCTTACAAAATTTATTTGTAGGAGTGACTAAACCAGAACTTGCAACAATTTCTCTACATCTTGAAAGAAAACTTTTTGCATTGACTTCAGATTCTTGAATCTTTCCAGCGAGTACTTCTTTAATACTAGGGTTTTTAGAAGCAACTCTTTTTAAATAATTTGCAAAACTTGAAAATAATTTATATTGCCTTAATGAACTCACCATCCCAAGTTGTGCATCATCTCCACCTTCAAGTTGAGAATAAGCTCCAGCAAGTTCTGAAAAAGTTGTTGCATATTTTTCAATTGATTCAGCAGCAAGATTTGCATTTTTCAAACTAGAATTAAAACTTTTTGCTTTGTTATCAACTTGTTCTAGTCCTATCCAATTACAAACTGATCCACCTCCACCAGAGGCACAAAGTCTAGAGCTCATAGATTTAGCATATCCATTTAAAGAAGAGCTTAATCTAGGCCTTGCTTTAAATAAAGATTTTGCAAGATCAGGGTTAGCTCCCAAAGCTTTAACTGTACTAGAAATATTAGATGGAACTCTTACAGGTGACTCTAAAATACTTCCAATCTGTTGAACTAACTGAGCTTTGTAATCAGAGCCAAGAGCTTGAATCATAGATGATTTAGAGCCTAGCTTGGCAATCTTATTTGGATCTTTCAAAGCTACTGCAAGCGAAACTGCCTGCTTAAAAGCAGCTACTTTACTATCACTACTTCCATTTGAAGCGATACTCATATACCTATTAAAGGCCTGATCAAAATTAGTCATTTTTAATTGCTCTTGAGCAATCGATGATTCAATTTCACTTCTTTTACTAGGGTCCTTTTCATTTTTTGCCATTAAAGAAGCAGTCTTCATAAAAGTTTTAAAATCTTTTTCCGCTTTAGAAGCATCAAGTGCTTTTTTAAGTGCTAAATTTCTTAAATCTGAATCTAGGTTAGCAGCTTGTTGTAAATAACTTTGACCAGTAGAGCTGCTTGATCCAGCTTTATTATGAACAATTTTTTGAAGCTTTTTTAACTTTGCTTGATCTCTAATTGCAGCAACTTTTGAATTAATAGATGAATTAGGTAACTTCATTGCTAATATTTTATTTGAAGCATTGATAATACCTTTGAAATCAGATTTTACATTATAATAATCCAAGACAAGGTTACTAGCATCTTCGGCATGAGAATGCTTAGGAAATCTCTTCATATAAGAATAAAGCATAGGCAATGCTTTTCTATAAAAGCCCTGATCATAGTGAGCTTTAGCAAAAGAATAATTAGTTTTAGGATCTCTTTTTTTCGAAGGATCAAATCTCATATAGTTTTTTATTGATTCTATAAGAAGTCCATTGACTCTTCTCGTTTCATAAAAAGAATACTCTTTGTTTTTTTGAAGGGCGTAAATTGCATTTTTAATTGCATCCCCTTTTTGTTTTGTTTTACCAAAGTCACCTTTAAAAACTCTTAAATAGTAGTCACCACTTTTCAGATAATCTTTGAGTCTAAAATGGGTGTCCCCCATATTCATCGCTAACTTAACTGAGTGCTTAGTTTTAGGGAAAGTAGCAAAATATAAATTATAAAATGCATCTGCTTTTTTCAAATAATCTTTTTGGATTTCCCCAGTCGTTTTCTTACCTTTTTCATGGGATCTTGTTGCTAAATCTCTTAATTGCTTTTCAAAAAAATCATAAGTACTTTTCTTCACACTTCTTTTGAGATTGAAGAAATTATTAAATTGTAGGTATCTTCCAATAACATACTCAATTTCAGATATTGGAACATCCACTCTTCTATTAAGTGGAATCATAAGAAGTACTTCTTTATAAATATTCAGAACTTTCTCAGGGCTAGAATTTCTTTCACTTAAAGTTCTTAATAACTTCACCGCATCATTATATTTCTTTTGATGAATATATCGATAAGATAATTTCTCTATTACTTCCTGAAATAAATTCTCAGTAGGAGCAATAGCAGAATAATAACTTACTGGCTTTGCATTCTTCTTGTAAACTTCTGTGAAGGCCCTCACCGAATCAATTAGTGCTTCTCTTTTTAGTGAAGATTTCACATCTTTAGAATCAAGAGACAGTTTCTTTTCATTATCTTCAGCTTGAAGTTCTTTATCAGTCACAACTTCTTTGAATAAATCTAATGCTAACTTATGTTTTCCTTGTGCAAGTCTAATCAAGCCCATTTTATATTTTGCAGCATTTCTCTCATAAGAATAGTTCGATTTCGAAACTGGAGACAAGCTTTTATAAGCTTCATCGTAAACTCCACCATCAAATTGAAACTGCCCTAATAACAATCTCGATTGGACAGCTTCTTTCGAGCTAGGATATTTTTTAATTATCTGATTAGCCGTTTGCATAAAAGGAACTCTATCATCGATAGATCTTTGAGCTAATGCCATAGCATAGTAGGCCCTAGGTAATCCTTTAAATTTAGGAAATTCTTTAGTTATTTTTTTATAAACTGCAATTGATTCTTTTGTAACCGCAACGACATCTTCAAATTGCCTTGCTCCATCATCACCTTCAGCTTTCTCACCTTTTAGTTTTTCCATTTTAAGGTAATACATTACATTGGCTTTTTGACTTAATAATCCACCAAGCTCCATATAAAGATTCGCTAGATAAGGTGCTGCTTGATTTGAGGTGATTTGATCTCTTAAGATATCAACAGATTTATTTATTCTACTGTACATCTTTTGAAGTTTTCGATTAAATTCTCTTTCTGAGTTTTGACCGAAAGCCATTGAGAAACAAAGAATGATACTAATATATATTAATCGCATTTGCTCTCCATTGCTCCATAATATTTATGTCTTTCATCTCTCCAATAATCACCTAATTGTTTCCACTTAAAGATGAAACCTTTATTTTCATAATCAATAACATCCACTAAACTTTCTTGCTCCTTATCTCTTGGAATAAAGACTGTCAGAGGATTATATTTCTCTCTAGCTGTAGAGTACCCTAAAAATTTTAATGACTCTGATAACATCGTCAGTTCTTCTGCGGCCCTATCTAAAGCCTTTTCTTTGTAAAAGCCTGCGTACTTCTTTAAAATTTTCAGCTCTGAAGAATATAAGTATTTTGCCAGAGAAGCATTTCTTCTATTTAACTCTCCAACCTCTTTTCTTTCATCAATCAATGAAGTAATTGAATCTAATACTTTTTTATATTGAGGGTGAGTATTTCTAGCAACCTTATGAAGCTGCTTTAACTTAGCTAATCTTTTACCTTTAACAATACCATCAACAGAACCTTTAAATTCTTTATTAAAACTTCTCATCAGGTTCGTAATATTTTTCACTCTACAGTTTTCTAAGTAGACCTGTGCTCTTAAAATATATTTTTCGAATGATGGATATTTTTTTGAAGATTCTGCTTCTAAGTTATAAAGAGTTCCCATGAGCTCATCATATTTTTTCAAATAATAAAGATTCCATGCTTTTTCCATCCAATCACTTGGTGTAAGAGGATTTACCTTAAGTAAAAAATCATCGTAATAACTTAAAGATTTCTCATATTCTTTTCTTTCAAAGTGAATTCTTGCTTTCGTTCTCACTACTTTTTTAGCAAAAGTAAAGTCTTGTTCTTTAAGAGGATTTCTTAAAATTTGATCAAGTACAATAGAGCTCTCAAAGAGTTGCCCCTTATTATAAAGATCAATCGCTTGATAAAATTGATACTTCTTAAAATTATCTTTATCTATCCTCTTAAAAAAATCTTGTGACCACTTTTCTAAGTTTTTAATCTTATTAGTCACACCTTTATAAAAATTATAACTTTGGGTAAACTGATCTCGTTCTGTTCTATCGAGATCACCAACAAAGAAAATATCCATCAGACTATGAGGATATCCAATATCAATTAAGGCCACTAAATATTCGAATGCTTTTTCCTTGCTCTTCAAATCATCAAAGAAATGAATCATTCTAAAAGAGGCTGCCAGTACCCCGTAATACATGCCTTTTTCATAAAGATCATCTATTAACTTGTGCCATCTTTCTGGCTTGCTAGCTATAGAAGGAATCTTACCTTCCCACTTTACTTTAGCCGCTTGAGAAAAACTCAAGTTCACAAAAATAGATAGAATGACTAAATATTTAATCATTTATTAAAATCTCCAAGCGAGCATACCTTTGAACTCTCCAAATTCAAGAAAGTTATTTCCAACTCCACTTCTTTCAAGATTGATATGATTCATATACTCCAATTTCCAAGACATAGTTTTAGTAATAGAAAAATCTAATTGAAATCCTAAATTTGCAGCGATATAAGTCTGACCGCTTCCACCACCCGTATCAATTTGACCAGAGGTTCCAATAACTCCTAACCCAAACAAAAGTTCAGTTCGATTTAACCTGATGTACTTATCAAAAAATATGTTTTTCCCATAACTTAAAACATATTTTAAGTTTGTATTCACCATGAATTCAGTTTGTTCTAAATCTTCAGATTCAATTGGATTTCCTGCTTTCGCAGTTTCTTCTAAAATTTCGTCTGCCAGAGGTGTTTGAATTCCAAATAAAAAATTACCACTAAGAACTTCCCACCCCCACTTCTTATTAAAGTACCTAGAGTAAGCAAGAGAAATTCCTATTCCATAAAAATATGGATCGAAAGGCAAAAAAGTTGCTCCAATAGCAAATTCATTCTTTTTCAAAGCAGGATAGTTATCAACGGCCTTAATAAAGACTCCATCAAGATCTTCGTATTCAGTATCTGAATAACTAATAGTAGGACTTAACATTCCACTGATAACAATGAGACAAAACAAGTATTTCATAAAATTTCATCCTAAAACAAATTAGGTTTATCAGGATTATTATAACATTGAGAAATTTAAACTAATCTTTACTGCAATCTTTGCAGTGTATAGACTACTGATATGAACAGGAAAACATTAAGGCTGATTCTTTTACTCGGTTTTTTACTTGGAATATTTATCATGAAAAAAAACCTTGAAAGGCCGGAAGGAATCCCTTTCTTTCAAATATTTGAATCTAAGTGAATTAACTTCTTCTTCTAAAAAATACAAACATCACTAATAATAAGAAGATACCACCGTAAAGAATCAAGTCATCATTATCTTTATTGCTTTTCTTAACTACTTTTTTAGGCCCAGAATCAACAGCAATTGATGGAGCTTCTTCCTCGTCAGGTGTAAAAATATCAAAGCTCTTTTTCTTAATAGGTGTCTTTCTAGAACTAGCCTTAACACCTCTTTTTCTATAAACCCTTATGGAGCTGATCATTTTATTAAATAAATTTGAATAAGTTGAATAAAATGGTCTGGCAATGGAAATAGTAAAAGCAATTCCTAGATCTTCTTTTACTGTTGCTAAATACCTTGTGTAATAATCTGGAATTTCACTGGATAAATGAAGAGCATCAACCCAGCTATGATTATTAATTTTATTCACTTTTAGAGACTTAGGCTCACTTACAATAACATCTCCACTGGCCAGTCTCATCTTCTTTCTTTTCTTTAGATAAGTTTGATAATGCCTTAGGGAATCAACTTCCCCTCTCATTTTAGCAGCAAAAATAATGATAGCTTCCTTCTTTCTTTCTTCTATCGTGCTCTGACAAATATATTCTGTACCTTCTAATGTACATTCCCAGCCAACAGGTAAATCAAATGCTATATAGTTATTCTCAAATCTCTTGGCAAAACTTTGAGAAAAGATAGTAGAAAAAAGAATGAATGCTAAAACTCTCATAAATAAAGTACTTTGACTAAAATTAATTAATTATCTTTATTGTAGACGATGTATCTTCAGATCCAAAATCATTATCTATCAAGTCAAATACAACTAAATCCTTAATTTTCTTCCATTGATGAAGATTTTTTTCAAAAATAGCAATACTTTTAATATTTAAATCAACTGGAAACCAGAATTCTTCCTGTGAACTTTTATAGGCATCTTGAAAGTCAGACTCAAAATTATACTTACCCATTAAAAGATAAGGACTTTTTGCTTCTCTTTTTTTCAAGGATACTGTTTGCTTTTTCTTAATATCTTTTAATGATTCTATACAATGATAAAAATCAATAGAAAATCTAGGATTTAAATACAAAAGAAATTTTTTGTAATGCTCGTAAACATCTAGTCCTGTAAATGTTACGGAATGAATTTCTTTAGTATCAATAAAAAAAGAAGAGACTTCTTCTTCAAACATTTCAAATGTTGATTCAAGTAAGTCTTTGTTCTTAAAGGTAAAAGGAGCAATAAGAGGAAGATTAATAGTAAAAGCATCATCATGCTTTAAAGAGTTTCTTTTCCTAAAATTACTCAGTTTTTTAAAGAATGAGTTATTCTCTTCAAAAGTCAGAGTAACAATATATTTTTTTTCCATCCTAACCTCCTGTTAGATTTGGAAGTATTTTGCATTAGCTCCTAAATCTTCTTCAATCCTAATTAGTCGATTATACTTTTCTATTCTATCACTTCTACTAGCAGAACCAGTTTTGATATGACCTGAAGAAGTTGCTACCGCTAAATCAGCAATAAAAGTATCTGCTGTTTCACCAGATCGATGACTAATAATAGAGCTAATCTTATTGGCAATAGCTAGTTCTATTGTATCAAATGTCTCAGAAAGACTACCTATCTGATTGACTTTAATTAGAATTGAGTTTGCTTGATTTAGCTCAATTCCTCTCTGAAGAATTTTTTTATTTGTTACAAAAAGATCATCACCTATAGATAAAACTTTTGATCCAATTTCTTTATTAAGGGCAATCCAACCTTCTTGATCATGTTCAGCTAATCCATCTTCAATAGAATACATAGGGTATTTTTCTACCATTCCAGCAAGATAATTTATCATATCATTTGTAGAAAGATCCTCACCAGTTGAGAAATGATATAACTCGTCCTTATAAAATTCACTAGCAGCTACATCTAAACTTAAAAATATATCTTTTCCAAGGTTATACCCTGCTGCTCCAACTGCTTCTTTAATCGCTTCCATTGCTTCATCATGAGACTTTAAATTTGGAGCAAAACCACCTTCATCTCCAACATTTGTAGAAAAACCTTTTTTCGTTAAGACTTTTTTCAGATGATGAAAAACTTCAACACCTGCTCTCAAATTTCTTGAGAAACTATCACCCACTTGAGGAGCGATCATAAATTCTTGAATATCAAGTGAGTTAGATGCATGTTCTCCTCCATTAATGATATTCATCAATGGCATAGGTAAAATATAATCCTCATTATATCTAGGACAATTTAGATCTTCTCTTAAATATTTATATAACTCTTTATTCGTCGCCTTGGCTCCGGCCTTTGCCGCTGCAAGACTTACGGCCAAAATCGCATTTGCTCCGAGCTTTTCTTTATTTTCAGTTCCATCAAGATTTAACATCTTTGTATCAATTTCTCTTTGATTAAAAACTGTGAGTCCCTGAATTTCTTTCGCAATCAGGGTATTTATATTTTCAACTGCCTTATAAACAGACTTGCCAAGGAAAACCCCAGCATCTTTGTCTCTTAACTCTAAAGCTTCTCTTGAACCGGTTGAAGCTCCCGAAGGAACAGACGCTAAAGATTTCTCTCCACTACTTAAAGTAATTTCAGCTTCAACTGTTGGATTACCTCTAGAATCTAAAATTTGTCTTGCAAAAACTTTTTGAATAGTACTCATGCAAATATTATAGAGAATATTTAATGTCTTGGCATTGATTAAGCTGCTTTTTTTATCTTTTTCACCCAATCAGGAGCTTCAAATTTACTACTAGGAAAAGGAAGTCTATTTACTTTTATTTGATCAAAGAAAGTTGGAAGATACTGGCATGCAACCAACTCACCAACTAGATCTCCAGTTTCTGGATCTTTTGATTTCTGAACCCACTTGAAAATGTCTTTAAGCCTATAAGATCCGTTATCATTAACACCAAGAAGCTCTGAAATATGAGAAACTCTTCTTTTTCCATCTGAGAATCTTTTAGTCTGTACAATCAAGTTAACAGCATTAGAAATCATTAACTTCAAAGAATTTGCAGGAATAGATGTTTTAGCTTGCAGACAAAGAGTCTCTAATCTCAAGCATGCTTCGGGTGGATTATTCGCATGAACTGTTCCCATAGAGCCATCATGTCCTGTATTCATTGCATTCACTAAATCTAAAGCTTCCGCTCCTCTAACTTCTCCTACAATAATTCTATCTGGTCTCAATCTCATAGCAGAGTGTAATAACTCTTTTGTTCCTACTGCTTTAATATTTTGAGCAGGATCTTCTTTTCTTGTTATCAGGTGAACAACATGTTGATCATCAAGATCCATTTCTTTTGTATCTTCGATAATGATAATTCTTTGATTATCTGAAATCCTTGATGCTAGTACATTTAAAAGAGTCGTCTTACCAGAACCTGTTCCACCTGAGACAAGCATGTTTTTTCCAAGATAAATACATATATCAAGAAACCTTGCTGCATCTTTACTTAAGGCTCCCCATTCAATGAGATCATTTAAAATTATTTTTTCTTTAAAAAACTTTCTAATTGAGACAACTGTTCCGTTTGTACTTATAGGACTTATGACAGCTGCTAGCCTAGAACCATCTGGAAGATGTGCATCTAACCTCGGATCATCCTCATCAAACTTTTTCCCTACAGCTTGAGCAATCGCTCTCATCGCTGCCATTAAATTATCATTATCTTTAAATCGATTATCTGTTCTAATGATCTTTCCTTTTGATTCAATATAAATCTCAAAAGGCCCATTAATCATAATCTCTGAAATACTCTCGTCATCGAGAAGATCACTTATTGGGGATAAAAAATTCTGAATGGCATCATTAAAAACACTCATCAATAATCTGATCGTAAAAACTCACTGAATGGATAGATGAATTATATAAGAGGAAAATATTGCCATTAAAAGTACTCAATTGATCAAGAATGAGAGTAAGTAATACTTAATTTTAAAGTTCACAACCAAATTTACGATAAAAGCTATAATTAAAGGAGTACATATGAAGATTTTATTATTATTAATTTCTATTTCCATTCTTTCTTCTTGTTCTTGTGAACCTAAGCAACTGCAAAGCAGTAGAGAGTTATCAAGTGATCAGAAAATAGAATTTTTACAAAATGATTGGAAGGTAGATAAAATAAAACTTAATCAAAAACTTTGATAAAAGGTTATGAATGAAAACTTTACTCGCTTTTCTTTTTCTTTTTTCACAAGGCTTATTTTCTGAAAGTTACTCAGAGAAAAGAAGAGATGTTCTGGATAAATACCGAGAAGCTCGAGTTGATTTAAGAAAAACATCTGCTGATAATAGAAAAGAATATAGAAATAAAGTTATAAAACTTCATAATAAAAGAAATAATGATCTAAGAGCACTCAAGAATGAGCGATTTGGCAAAAAAAGAGAGATCCTCTCTGAAAGACAAGAGAGAAAACAAGCTTCCTTGGAAAAGTTAGACAAAAATCATGAAGATTTACAATCTGGTAAAATAAATAAACAAGAGTTTAGAAAAAAAAGAAGAGAGATTCTAAAAGAAGTAAGAACAGATAAGTCAGAGTTTTAGAAATCTATTTTTAAAATTTCAAAGATTCCATAAGCAGGTTCTTCATAAGGGTGACTTTCTTTCATTGCCTTTAATACCTCTCGAACTTTATCTTTCTCACACACCATCTCAACTTTATATTCTTCTATGAAATTAAGTGAATCAACATTGCCATACGTTGGATTACTTCCTTGATTCGGGAGATACTGCCCCTCACCTTTAAATTCAAATGAGCAATGAGAATAAGTTCCAATTTCTCCCCCACCAGCTTCAAACATGGCCTGCTTAACTTTCTCTTTATCTTTTTCCGGAACATAAAAATATATTTGATACATATGATAATCCTTGGTAAGTTTCTTCATATTTTGAACAAAAAGGCTTAGCATGACAAAGAAAATCAAGGGTTTGACGCATCTTGGAAATAATACAAAATATGAAACTCAGTATAATCCTAAAATTTTAGAAAAATTCGAAAATAAAAATCCTAAAAATGATCAGTGGGTAAGTTTTGTATGCACTGAATTCACATCCTTATGTCCTTTAACTTCTCAACCTGACTTCGCAAGAATATTTATTAATTATATTGCTGATAAGCACATGGTCGAATCAAAAGCATTAAAGCTATACCTTTTTAGCTTCAGAAATCATGGAGATTTTCATGAAGACTGTGTTCAAAAAATTTGTAACGACTTAGTTAAGTTAATGAAGCCTAAGTTTATAGAAGTCATTGGTGAATTTACACCTCGAGGTGGAATTGCAATTTATCCTTATTCAAGTGCTCATAATGGGAAAGTTAAGTACAAGAAAATTCATGAAAACAGGCAAATGAATTATAAACCAGGAGCTTATAGTTTTGAGCTTGGTAGGCCTTACTAATACTTTAAGACAAAGTAATAAACCGTAAAAACACTAAAAAATATTAAACTTGGTATATAAAGAAAATAAATCAAATTATCGTATTTGGAGATTCCTTTAATCTTTAAAAATATCTTGAAGTTAAAATAACCAATAATAGGTGTGACAAGAAATGATATTGTCGTTGCAAAATCAACTAATTGCTTCATATTACTTAAAAATAAGCAAATAATGAGAAAACTTCCAAGTGCTAGAATAACTAAAAATTTTATATAATAATCTTTTTTTGACTCTGTTAAAATTTGAAAACTTTTTTCAAGCACTCTTGGATAAGCATCTAAACAAGTTAAGCTGGTGCTAATCATAGTTGCTAAGCAAGCAAAAGCAATAATAGGCTTTACCCAAAATCCTATACTATTAGTAAATAACTCAACAAGCTGAGAAGAGAACATGACTGCAGATGAAGAAAATTCAATGCCTTTTGAATTCATCACCATCGCACCTAAACTTAAAAAGATTAGAGCAAGAATCATGGTTACACAATAACCAACATGAAAATCTAAGAAAGCTGTTTTAAAGTTTTTCTTTTTTTCATACCATAGTGACTGCCAAACAGAAGTGTCTACTGGAGCAGGCATCCATCCCACGAGGGCCATAAGAAATAAAATATCTCTTGGGTTTGAAAACGAAAATTCGTTAAATATAAAACTGATCTTATTAGAATCAAACTCCTTGAATGTTAAAAAAAATGAAAAGATACATGTAAAAGATAAAAGAATCACAATCCACTTAACAAGTTTATCTAGTAAATCATATCTTCCAATTATTAAAACTAGAGAGCAAAGAGTCAGGACAATTAAGCTCAGTAATACTATTGAAAGCTCAAATGGAAGAAAAATGGAAAAGATCCCAGCAGTCACAACAGATATTGCTGCAATAATCACAAACATTGTAAGAACTGTAATGATGTTAAAAAAATAGAAATAACCATCCCCTAAATCTTTATAGCCAACAAGAAGGTTTGAATTCGTTTTAGAAGGATACCTTACTCCCATTTCTAGAATTGGGAGTTTTAATATATTTGCAAGAATTACTATAGAAACTAACTCAAAACTGTAAAGCGCTCCTGCTCTTGTTGATTGAACTAAATGCGATACACCTATTGCTGCACCTGCAAATAATAATCCTGGGCCTAGCTTTTTGATAAATCTGATCATATTAATAAAGGATAAACATAAATTTTGCATATGAAAACGAAACATATTGAGTTGCCTTTCGTTTTATATTAAGGACATAAAAGGAGCTCAAATGAAGTGGTTATTTTTAATGATGATAATTTCTATAAACAGTTATCCTCAAAAAATATTTAAGAAAAATTACGATAAAGGCAAAATCAAACTAAAATTTATCAGAGCCTATCCAGGAGATGTCAGCGATGAACATTTCAATCTTGTACTTCCGAGTTCAAGAGAGGTAGAAATTGTATGTGAGACAAACTATCAACGAATAGATCATGAAGAGAACAAATCTTGGGTAGCTTATTATAATTTTTATAACTATTATCAAATTAGATATTCAATCGATACAAAAAAATGTCAAAGTTTTGTTCATTATTTACTAAAAGTTTTTCAAGCAGTAGATGAAAAAAATCCCATTTATCTCACCTTTAATCTCGAAACAAAGAAAGTATCTGAAATTTATTATCCAGACATAAATCCATACACCTTAACTGGTGAATATGAAGACCTCTTTCCAAAACCTCCAGTAAGATTTAAAATTCCAAAAAAGAATAAAAAAGAAAAACTTCCTAAAGAAGAAGATTACCTGCAAATACCTTTATTTCACTAAGAGGACTTATGAAACAACTTGTAAAAATTGCCTTAATAACATTAATTTCTTGTTCATCACTATCAAAAAAAGATTGCATCAATATGAATTGGAAAAACAAAGGTGTTAAGGATGCTCATTCAAAAACATCATGGAAAGAAAATTTAGGTAACTATAAAGAGCAATGCTCAGAACATAAGATCAAAGTAAATGAAGCTGCCTATACTTCTGGAATAAAATATGAAGGAGCAAAGATCTGTTCAGATCTTCAATCATTTCATATAGATGGATGGCAAGAAGTTGGTAAAAGAGATGCCTTAGAAGGACAAAGTAAAATTGATTATCATAACAAGTGCTTGGAATACGGAGTTATACCTGTAAATAGTTTGTATGAGACAGGATACAATCGAGGCCTAGAAGTATTTTGCTCCGCCGATAGAGCTTATGAATTTGGTTTATCTGGAGGAGTATATAATTATCAATGCCCTAAGCATTTAGAAGCAGAATTTTTGAGACATCATACCGCTGGCATTAAAGTCTTTGAAACTAAAAAACTAGAAAGACGAGTGGTGAATTTAGAAAATGAAATAGACTCTTTACATGCTACTCATGAAAGAAAAGAGAAAGAGCTTTATGAAACTGAGAGCGACTTAAGAGAACTTGAAATTCATGCTCCTAGGGAGATTGCGGATATAGAAGCAGAAATTTACTCTGTAAAAAGAAAAATTGATGTATTGAGAAGAGACTACTCCAATTCAAGTATTAAGCCTATTGGCAGCTCTCAACTTTCCAGCCTAGAGTCTCGTCTAAGAAGTCTTGAATCAGATCTTAGCTCTGAAAAGTCAGCATATCTTAGAGAACGTGAAGATTATTTAAGAGATATTCAAGACTTAAATGATGATTTAAACGATATTGATCAATCTATTAGAAACGCTAATATTGATTTATCAAACCTAAGAAGAAGATTACATGAATCTCATATGGATGCGAAAGATCATGAAAGAAATCTATAAATAGCAAGAAAATCTTTTTTCCTGTTGATTTTTTCTTTTATTGCTTCCATTTTT
>JAHDHG010000108.1 GCA_020631435.1 Bacteriovoracaceae bacterium
CGGAACTGATTTATTATCAAGCTTTAATAATACATCTTTAATTTTATCTCTGGATTGAGAGTCAAGTTTCTCGTTAACTAAAACTTTTTTTAATTTTGAAAGTTCTAAATTTTTAGAAAAATTTTGAGGTGCTAAAAAAATACTAAGAAGCAAGAAGCTTTTTAAAAATATCAACAAGTTCATCCTTGTTCATATTTTCAGCTACTTTATCTATATTGACAATCTCAGCTTTTGAATCTTGTTGCTCTACAGATGAATCTTCTATTTTAGTTGCGGCTACTTGATCAATTTCTTCAAGTTTTTTATCTAATTTTGAATCAATAATTCTTGAATCAAGAAATCCGAATAAGCTAAATTTCTTTTTAGACTTCTGCTCTACATTGTTTTTAAGCTCAACTACCTGAGCTTCTTGTCCTTCAATATTTGAACTCACAACTTTCGGTTTAGAATCTACAGTTTTAGCAACTTCTTGAACTGGTGCATTTTTAAATTTATCAAGTTCAGTATTTAGAACCTGTACCTCTTTTTTTAACTTTTTATTCTCATTTACAAACATTTTATCTGCATTCTTTTGAGCACTCTCTAACTTTTGCTTTAAAGTATTGTTTTCTTGCTTAAATGTCTTTAAATCAGACTTTATTTTATCAATTTCTTTAGTATCAACTTTGGCCGTTTTAGTTGATTTTAAATCTTCGATCTTTTTATTAAGACTTCTATTCTCTTTTTCCAACTTCTCTAGTTTTTTTAAAGTCTTTTCATCAACTTTTGAGTCCGCTAATACTTTTTCTAATCTTTCATTTTCTTCTTTAAAAGTTGCACTAGATTTTTCAAGATATGCCAATTTTTCTGATTTAGTCTTTAATTCATCTTGAAGAGCAAACAAATCTTTTTCATGCTTAGCAAACTTATTTACATCAACATCTACTAGGGCCTTAAACTCACTAGACTTATTGATAATATCATTAATATGTCCATTAACTTGTTGATTGTAGCTTCTTAATCCCACCATTTTTCTATCAACAACATTTCTTGTAATTAGATAGGTCATCAACATGAGAATACCTACGTTAGCTACAATAATGATTAAATCTATGTTATTTGCAGAAATGAATTGTACGAAATCAGTCACGAAGCCTCCTTGCTCTCTGATGTTCTATTATTTTAAGTTTTTCGCTCTGCGTAATCAATGGAGGAAAGATTTTTATAGGGGCAATTTTATCTTAGGAAATAATTTTTTGAAATAATTCAAGATCTGAATCTCGTCTGGCGATAACTCCAAATCCAAAAGGAGAAAATGAATCTGAGTTAAAATTATGAACTGATAAACCTGCTTCTTGGCAAATCAATCCACCACCAGCAATATCCCAAGGCATGAGATGAGTTTCCCAAAAGCCATCAAATATACCTTCAGCAACTAAGCAAAGATCCAAAGCGGCAGATCCAAGTCTCCTTACGGACCTACAATGTTCATTGGCCCTAGCAAACTGCTCAAGTTTATAATTGTTTTTACTTAACCGACATAGGCAAGTAATAAGACTTAGGTTTTCTTGTGATTCATTTAGATTGGGGCCATTTAACTTTGTCTCGGCTTTATCCATTGATCTCTTATAAGCACCCTGACTATTCTCAGCGAAATAAAAATCTCCTGAATTGGGTTTCATGACTATTGAAAACATTAATTTTTGATTCTTTAAATAGGCTATTGAAATAGAGTAATGATCAAACCCAGCAAGATAGTTATTAGTACCATCAATGGGATCAACTAACCAAACATCCTCATTATTAATATCATTTAAATTCAAATCTCTTTTGAATACATCTTCTTCGCTAATAATTAAATGAGTCGGGAAAATACTTTTAATTCCATTTAGAATCAACTTTTCACTTTCAGTATCAGCTTCTGAAAAAACACCTGCGTCTTTTTTTTCTTTTACATTTAAGTTTGTAATTTTTTTTTGATAATCAACTACCAATGATGCTGCACTTAAAATAATAGGTTCAATTTTATCTAACATATCTTTACTTTTTTATTATTTATAAATTCTTTAAAACTTTTTAAAATTTGGAATTCACCAATTTCAAATTGATTACTATCTATAGACCTAATCTCATTAATGAGTCTAACAGAATTTATTGAAAATGCTCTTTCAAATTCTTTAATATTCCTTAAAGAAATAATCTCTTCAACGTACTCAATTTTATTTTCAACAAAAAATTCTTTTAAAAGTTTTAATCCTATTCCATGTAAAAAATTCCCTTTAGGAAGATAAAAAACACTCCCCTTAAAAAAGAAAACATTAGAATAAATTAATTCATCTATTTGATCTTGTTGATTAACTTTAAGTAGGTTCGGGTGTCCTTTACTGGCTATCATATACTCAGAGAGAGCATAGTTTGAATATTTAAGATTAGTTAAGTCTTTCTCAAAATTTAATGAAAGCTTTATAGATTCTACTTCTAGAGGTTCAGAAATTATCGATAGCTCTTTAACTTCATAAAGAAGTTTTACTTTTTTATCATAGGGAAGCAAATTGATTTTCACCTTATAAATTTTATTTGCTGGAAGAAGACAAAGATCTTCTTTTAAATCAAGTTTTATCGGCTCACGAAAAAAAAGAAAGTAATTTTCTTCAAGCCTTTTTTCATGTTCCTCAAGACTAAAAACCTCACCATGATCTAAAAGTAGAGAAGTAAATAATATTTTCCCGGCTCCAAACTCTGGTAGATATTTTACTTCTGGAGATTGATCTAAAAGTTTGCCTTCAAATAGATACATATTGGGATCATCTCACTTAAAAAAAGAATTGAGTATCTTAACTTGCTATGCTTAAATAAAAATCGTGGAATCGACCTATAAAATTCAAAATAATGAAAACGCCTATATTGTCTCTGTAGTATCAGATAAATTTAAAGGCCATGAGACCAAGGAAGAGTCTGATAGATCTTTTAATGAACTTAAAGAACTATTAAGAACATTGGAAGTCAATTGCATAGGTGAAGCCATCCAAAACAAAAAGAAATTAGAGTCTTCTACTATTCTTGGCTCAGGAAAACTTGAAGAAATTTCAAGAGAAGCAAAAGCGAGTGAAGCTGATTATCTAGTTTTTGATTTTGAATTAACTGCCAGCCAAATTAGAAATATTTCAAAAATTACAAAATTAAAAGTCTTAGATCGTTGTCAGATTATTCTTGAAATTTTCTCACTTCATGCAAGATCTAAAGAAGCGAAAATACAAATTGAAATTTCCAAACTTAAATATCTTCTTCCAAGACTGACTTCTTTATGGACTCACTTTTCCAAGCAAAAAGGTGGAATTGGATTAAAAGGAGAGGGTGAGCAACAGCTAGAGCTTGATAGAAGAATTGTAAGAAGAAGAATTCAAACCTATGAGAAGCAATTAAAAGATTTGATTATTTCAAGAAACGAAAGAAAGAAAAAAAGATCCAAATCGACTCTAACTGCAGCACTTGTTGGATATACCAATGCTGGCAAGTCTTCCATTTTAAATAATTTATGCCAAACAGATAACTTATCTGAAAACAAATTATTTGCGACAGTTGATTCAACCTTTAGGACTTTAACTCCAGATACGAAACCACCACTTATCTTAATTGATACAGTTGGTTTTTTATCTAACTTACCTAACACTTTAATTGAAGGTTTTAAAACAACCTTAGAATCAATTGAGGAAGCGGATCTTTTATTGATGGTCATTGATTTATCTGACCCTCACTTAGAAAAACATATAGAAACTACTGAAGAAGTTTTAAAGGAGCTAGACTTAGGTCATAAAGAAAAAATTTATATTTTTAATAAAAAAGATAAAGTTGAAAATATTTTAAAAGCAAAAGTAAAAATCAGTAAATACAATAAGTCATTTATTATTTCTTCTTTAGATACAGATGATATGAAAGATTTAAGAAGAAATATCATTGAATATTTTCTTGAAAAACAAAATCATCACGACTTATTTGTCCCCTATTCTCTTGGCAATGTTCATTCCAAAATTGAGAAGTTTACCAACATAGAGAAAAGAACAAATCATGAAAATGGAATTTACTATAGGATACGAACTCCAGAGCATTTATATGATAAAATAGGAATAAAAGAGTATTCTTTAAGCCCTGAAGAGAAAGAAAAACTCTTTACTTAAACCATTTATTCTCATAAAAATAACCTATGATCAGAACATGCAAAATCACTAAAGTAACGAAACACCCTGATTCAAACAAGTTAAAGGTTTGTCAGGTTGATAATGGACAAAAAACTGTTCAAGTAATTTGTGGTGCAAGTAATGTTCAAGAAGGAATGATAACCATTATTGCAGAGATGGGATCAACCCTTCCATCTGGAGTAAATATCCAAGTGGGTGAATTAAGGGGCATGGAATCTCATGGAATGTTATGTTCTCCAAAAGATTTAAATTTAAGTCAAGAAAATGGAATTATTCATCTACCTAAAGATTCTGAACTAGGCATACAATATAATGAAGTTGAATCAAGATTGTTAAGTTCTACTCCGTGGTTTTTATATAAACTTGTCGATCAGCACATTGAAGAAAACGGCAAAATAAAAGTGACTAGAAATAAGGTTGATACAGGGAAGTTAATCAGTGAAACATATTGGGATGGCGAAAAATATCTTTATCGTTCTTATTTATAAAATTTATCAAGCTCTTCTTTGAAATTTATCGCCTGAACTGGAAGTTTGATCCAATGATAATCTTTATTTTGATTTTCACTTAAAAGAACAATTTTACTTTTTTCAGAGATGAAACCCTTACTCATTTCTTTTAGAAAGTTACAATCATCTAATAATATCAAATCAGGACTTAGATCAGATACCATGTATTCTGACAACTCCTCTAAGTCTTCATAATCATAAATTTTAACTGAGCTTAAGATAGATTTAATCATCGATCTTTGCAGGGAATCATTGATTACTAGAAGAATATTTTCTAACTTTTTCATAATTCTCTTTTGTATAACTAATCTTTAGTCTATATTCAAGCAAATGAATTCATTGATTAAAATTATTGATTCCCAATCACAAGAAGAACTTTTCTCATGCCCTGCAAATGAATCTGATAAAGCTTATGCCTACGCTAAGCAACTTGAAGACTTGGGGATTGATTTTGAATTTATTAAACCTGGAACACCTGAAACTTTAGTCAATGAATTGGATGTTTCTTTAGATCAAAAACAAGAATATCGTGAAAGTCTAGATCAAGAGATTCACGATCATGACGATTCTTGTTGTTGGGAATAATTAGAAAGAAAAAATAAAAGAAAGGGGCGGATCCATGCCCCTAATCTTTTGATGTGACTCAAAATCGTTTGTGACGAGTCTTGAAACGTTTCAAGTGTTAAGATGCCAGATCTAACTCTTGATAAATAGAATCCTGCGCCTGTTCTTCATTCTTTATTAAACGAAAGATTCCAGTATGTTTTGGATTATTTAAATTTCTTTTATTAATTTTATTTTTGTATTTCGCTCTTTTTTTACTAATTTGATTTTTTACTTTTACCAAAGATTCATTAAAAGCAACTAAGAGGTTCTCGTGAATTTGTGATGAATGATATTGATTATGCTTGTCATTAACACTAACAAAGGTTTCATACCTTCCTTCTGATTTTTTCTTAAAGATGACATTGGCATTTAACTTCCCACCATAGATCTCAGAGATTCTACCAATTTCTTCTTTTACTCTTTTATCTAAAAACTTTGAAGTTTTAAGATTCTTATAACAAGTCTTAACTCTCATTGAATTCTCCCCCTTGAGTTTTACAAATGAAATGTTCAAATTAGATTTTAACCGACTATTTCTGTTTTCTTTGAGAAGATGACAGAATTCCCAATGATTCTCGATACTTAGCAACAGTTCTTCTCGCTACTTTAATTCCAGAATTTCCGAGCAAAGTGGCAATTTTTTGATCCGATAAGGGCCTAGCTGGGTCTTCTTTAGAGATTAGGCCTTTTATTTTAAGCTTTAAACTTTCAGCAGCAATGTCTGTTCCACCATTTTTTCCACCAACTCCAGAACTAAAAAAATACTTTAATTCAAAAGTTCCAAGTGGAGTGTGAACAAATTTATTTGTAGTAACACGCGATACAGTGGATTCATGCATTCCAATAACACCTGCAATATCTTTTAGTATCATAGGTCTTAAATACTCAGCACCTTTAACAAAAAATTCAGGCTGATGCTCAATGATGGCTTCAGCGACTTTAACTATAGTTTTTTGTCTATTGCTTATTGATTTTAAAAGCCAAAGAGCATTTCTGAGTTTTTCCTCGACATATTCTTTAGTTTGCTTATCATCCTTATTTTTCATTAAAGATTTATATAAATGAGAAATTCTCAGTCTAGGCACACCTTCATCATTTAATTTAACAACAAATTTACCACTAACTTCTTTGATATAAATATCTGGAACAACATATTGTGTTTGTTCTGGTGAAATCAACCTTCCTGGTCTTGGCGAAAAAGTCATGATACTCATCTCTGCACTTTTGATGGCATCTTCAGAACAAGATAGCTTTTCGCAAATTAATTTGTATTTCTTTTTATAAAGATCTTGCAAATGACTTGTGATTATTTTTTCTTCAATTGAGTTTTCACCACACAGATCTCTTGCTTGAATGATTAAAGCCTCTTTTGTATCGACGGCCCCACATCCAACGGGATCAAATTTCTGGATAGACCTTAAGATATCTAAAGCAAGATCTTTTCTTAAAGTTATATTATTCTCTTCTAAAATCTCATCTAAAGTATGCTCTAAAAATCCATCTTCACTTATATTATTAATAATCAAGATCGCTAAAATGAGTTCATCCTCCGGCCATTCCTGCATTCTTGCTTGCCACTCTAGATGATCATAAAGATTCTGATCTTTAGAGACCATATTTTCATAATTTGGAGTATCTTCAGAAGTTGCTGGTCCTACCATCGATTTGGAACCAGAACTTTCAGAAGCATGAGAAAGATACTTTTCCCAATCAAAATCGTCTTTAGAAATTAAATCAGGAGCATCAAAATCTGATGCTTTAGTCTCTATATCCTTAAGATCTTTATCACCTTGATCTAAATCGGCTTGGTCTCTTTCCCTTCCAAACTCTTCAAGCATAGGATTTTCAACCATTTCTTGGGAGATTAAATTTGTCATTTCCAAATGAGTTAACGTTAATAATTTAATCGCCTGCTGAAGTTGAGGCGTCATGGTCATCTGTTGAGTTTGCTTTAATGACTGTTTTAGTTTTATAGACAAAATATTTCTCCTGTATTCTTATCGTGAATTAATAAAAATACTTAAGATTCTAGGAATTATAGTTAATAAAAACTTGTTGATATAGCATTCATTAATAACTAACCATATTAGCTAGTAGTCTTACCCAAAGCTCAAATCAATTTAAATCCTTACAAATCGAATATCCTTTTATTCTAGGACTAGAAGAACAAAGGGCTTCATAATCAAACTCTCCAGAAGAATTTTTTAACTGAATCATTGATCCACAAAGCTGAAGTCCCTTTAATAAATCCTGAACTTGTCTATTAAAATCATATGCGTTCACTTCCTCAACTATACTTTCAGGTAATAGTCCATAATTTGCATTCTTCTTAAATTCATTATACCAATTGTTAATTGGAGCTGTATCTTCTGAACACAGAACGCTAGATTTCAAATCTAGTTCCCAGTCTAAAGTGTAATAATCTCCAGGCTCACTCAAATCTATATCATGAAGTTCTAATTTAATTTCTCCTGGATAAAAACTCTTTAAGTATTTATCTCCAGTACATTTAATATTTTTGACGGCTAAATAATCCGTCTTTCCTTCTAAATCTTCTATACATTTTGAACTTGAGTCCTCTATAGGAGCAGGCTTTACTGTAATAATGATACTATTTTCTGAAACTGCTCCATGCTCATCAGCTGCTTTATACTTGAAAGTATCGACTGATTCACTTGTTATTCCTGAATTGGCTGAGTAAATACAATTAAGAGTAAATACTCCTGAGTTGATACAAACTAAAGTTCCATGATTTCCATTAAAACTTCCAACACTGTTGTAGGATAGAGCATCTTCTTCAAGATCAGTTGCAGGTAAAAGAGAAATACTAGCAGTCTCCCCTGAAATTACTTCTGAGGTGACTACCGATGGAAAACTTGGAAAGGAATTAACATGCTTTACCAATATATTTATATCATTAATAGAGCTTCCGCCTTTAGAATCATTCGCTGCATATTGAAAACTAACCTCTTTATCTTCAGGAACATAAGCAACTGGAGTAAATTCACAATTTAAGGAAATGTTAGATTTGCTTCCAGGACAGTTCAAAGTACCTATGTCTTGAGCAGTAAAACTTGATTGCTCTGAATAATTCAAAGCATCACCATCAATATCAAATGCAGGCTTTAAACTTACACTTATATTTTCTCCAGCATTAGTTTCAATTGAAACTGCACCATTTTTAAAAAGAGGAGACGAGTTATCTCCGAGATCTACTATTAAAAGAGTAGTTGAAGTTGTAAATGTAGTAGACGTTGAGGTAGATGTACTTGAAGTTGAAGTCGTAGTTGTATCAGTTGTTGAACTATCATCATCATTACTGTCATCATCATTATCATCATCATTATCATCATCATTATCATCATCGTTATCATCATCTTCAAAATTTAAAGTAGTAGTTGTTGTACTCGTCGTAATTGATGTACTTGTTGATGTCGAGGAAGTAGTTGTTGTCGATAAGTCCGTTTCATCACAAAGGCCTTCATCAGAAATACTCCAGCCTCTAGCTAGGAGTTTCTCTCTAGATGCTTTTGCTCTATCCAAATAACAACTTGAAACAAAACCAACTATGACAGACTCTCTTTCGACCGAAGATTCTAATTGAATGAGTAAATCCGAATAATTTTCTGAACTGATACTAGTACCGTTTAAAAAATCTATGAGTGTAATAAATGAATCAGATAAATCAGAAAAGTCCCAATTTGAGAAATCAGGGTTTGCATTTTGAGTATCACTTAAGAAATTAGTTAATTTAAAGTCAGAGCCAATTTTCCAGTTTGTAATATCGGGATTAGCAAGTTTAGCTCCTCTAAACATTGCGTTGAAATCATTAACTTTAGGAAGACTCCAGCTTGAGACATCCGGATTCGCATAATCCATTTGTGAAAACATATACTCAACTCTTTC
>JAHDHG010000109.1 GCA_020631435.1 Bacteriovoracaceae bacterium
TAGAAGATGTTTCAATACAGAGTAGAAACTGAGTATTTAGTTAGATAGAACAAGCTTACTTATAAAAAACTTTTGTATGATAAGGAAAATAAATTAGTAGAAAAAGCTCTTATTCTCAACTCTTATATCCCTAAAAAAGGTATTCTTTATCCAAGTGTGTCCCAATCTTCTACTTGGATTGATAAGGAAAAATATTTTACATCTGCAAAGGCAAATTTAGATTTACAGCAATATGAAATTTATACTGAGCCATCAAAAAAAAGTACAACAAAGAATTTTGTTAATACAAAGAGAGTATGTGCCTTCTCTATGATTCAATTTTGTTTAGAGAGTCTTGTTAAACTTGATCAGTTAGTAAATGGTTCTCAAAAGTTATTAAAGCTATGGGTGTTGTGGGATCAATATCCATTTCATAAATTAATGTATAATGATCTTTATGGAGACTTTTTAGATCAAGGGATAATTACATTTGAGAAAGTGGAAATGGGAAGCTATTTCTTTAATATTGAGTTATCTGGACAAATTTTATCACTAATCACTGACAAAAATTTTAGATTTGAAAAATTATTCTGGGTTGCTCAAGGTCTTAGTTTAATTCTAAAATAAATTTATGAATATAGGTCAATTTTATATTACAGGTATTTCTGGTACTTCTTTGTCGAGTTTTGAAGAAAAATATTTAAGAGAACATCAAATTGGTGGAGTCATATTATTTTCTAGAAATTATGAAAATATTGAGCAACTAGTTTCATTGGTAAATCAAATTCAAGGAACTTCAGATGGGCTCCCTTTGTTTGTAAGTGTAGATCAAGAGGGTGGGCGTGTTCAAAGATTTAAAGAACCTTTTTCAATTATTCCTCCAATGTTAAAAGTATCTGAAACCGATTCACCAAAATCAGTATTTGAAATTCATAAAATTATGGGCGAAGAGTTGTCTGCCTGTGGGGTTAATTTAAATTTCTCACCAGTATGTGATATTTTTTCGAATCCAAATAATACAGTTATTGGAGATAGGGCATTTGGCAAGAAAGCTGGGGAAGTTGAAAAGTTAATTGTTGGAGCAATTAGAGGATTAAGACTAAGTAATGTTCTTGCTTGCGCCAAGCATTTTCCTGGTCATGGAGATACCTTCATGGATTCACACGAAGACTTACCTCGTATTAATAAAAGTTGGAACGAGCTCGAAGAAACAGAACTTATTCCTTTTAAAAAGGCGAAGAGAGCAAAGCTAGAGTTCCTAATGATGTCTCATGTTATTAATGAATCAATAGATGAAATTTTTCCTGCTAGTTTAAGTAAAATTACTCATGATTATTTAATTAATAACTTTAATTATTCTAAACTTATTATTTCTGATGATATGGAAATGGGGGCGATCATTAAAAATTATTCTGTTCAAGAATCTACAAAATTAGCTTTTGAAGCTGGTACGGACATTTTGTGTTATCGATCTTTGGAAACTTGTTTAGAGTCAATCGACTATGTTTCATCTTCCTTGGGAAATGGACTTGAACAATCAATTTTTAAGAAAAAAGCGAAGAAGATTTACAATTGTAAGGGGCAATTTTTTCCTGTTTTCGAAAAATTAAATGCGATAGAAGTAAAAAAGAAGTTTGAAAATTCTAAAAATCAAGAGCTGGTTAATTCTTTATTAACTTAGTCTGGAATCTGTGAGAAATATGCTCTTAGAAGCGATGCGTCTAAGATATTGATAAAATAATATTGTGAAATTAGTTTATTTATATTGTCTCTATTGGCTGCTGTTCAGTAGTTACAATCTATTTGGAAATTCAATTTGTGGAGAAAAAGATTATTCGTTAATTGAAGAGAGTTGTTTAAAAAAATCTGAAGGTGAATTCCAATCTCAACTAGTGCCACTAAGTGCAATTAATCCAGGAGAAGTATTCTTTTACAAAACGGATAAAGGCAAATTAGGAAAGATGTATATCCATCATCTTTCTTTTAATAAAAATGAATGTTCGTTACATGTAGATTTTGAAACTTATGATAAAGTTGATTTTTCCAGAAGTGCTTCATTTAAAATAAATAATTATCTTGGCGTTTGGAGTGACAAGGCAATTAATTTGGACTCTTATGGAACCGGAAGAGATATAAAGCTAGTCAGTAAAAATGGAAAATATCAAGAGAATGGCACATTTGATACAAAAGGTGCTAATTCAAAAGAGCATCATTGTTACCTAGAAACTTTAGGATCACAGATTTTCTTTGCAGGAAAAGTTGAAGAAGAATTAAAAATTAAAAATCTTTTACTGATGATTGCTTCAATTTTACTTATTGGGTTTGCTGTTTTTAATATTGCGAAATTAATTTTTGATGACGAAGAAGAATATAAAAAAGTTGAAGGGTTTGAAGAGTCAAAAACTGAAGTAATTACTAATAAAGATGGGCTTATTCTTAAGTACTCAACTCCTTTTTTCCGAAGATACTTAAATCCGGTTGTTAATGGCTTAAAAAATAAAAAAAACATTCAAGGAAAATACAAAAGGATATTATCAACTGCCGGAATATCTCGACTCATTACTCCTATTGATTTTTTCTCCTTTAAGCTTTTTTCAATTTTAACATTTCCAATTTTATATCTGGTATTTAGAGAACTCATGGCTGCTAGTTGGCCTCTTTACTTAGTTCCTTTAATGGCTTTGATCGGATTTATCTATCCTGATATTTGGATTAAATCTAGAGCAGAGAAAAGAAAGAAAGAGATTATCCTACAACTTCCTTTTATCGTTGATATGCTTGCATTATCAGTTGGGACTCGATTTTGTTGCTGCTTTATCTAGAATATTAAAAAAAGCTCCACCATCCTCTTTACTCGATGAGTTTGAAACAGTCGTCAAAGAAATTCAATTAGGCTCTACCAGGGCCCAAGCTCTTAAACAGCTTGCATGGAGAGGAGATACTATGGAATTAACTTCTTTTTGTGCGACTTTAATTGCAGCTGATTCTGTAGGAGCATCTATAGGACCGATCTTAAAAAGCTTATCCGGAGAGATTAGAATGAAGAGGTCTGCAATGGTTGAGAAAAAGGGCGCGACTGCTGCGAATAAACTTTTAATACCAATGATCGGTTTGATTTTGCCAGCGATTGTATGTGTCATTGGTGGGATGATGTATCTAGGAGGATGAAAAAGATAGCAATCATTTATAAAAATAAAAAGTTAGACTTTGAATTTTTTGAAGCGAGCTCGATGAAGGAAAGAATGATTGGTTTAATGTTTAAAGAAAAGATTGAATTTGGATTATTGATCCCTAAATGTAATTCCATTCAAACTTTCTTTATGAAGAAATCAATAGATGTAATTTTCATTTCTAAAATGAATGAAGTCGTAAAAATTCTTCATGACTATAGACCTTGGAGAATTTCTGGAATTTACTTAAAAGCAAATAAAACATTGGAACTCCCACAGGGAAAAGCCAAAGAGTATAATTTAAGAGTTGGGGAAAAATTAGAGATTAGTTATGTTTAAGCTAATAGGAGTTGGAGGACAGGTCAGAGGTAAGCGTTTCTCTTTGAGCGAGGGGAGTAATGTATTTGGTTCAGACATGGACGCTAGTTTTCAGTTAGAATTAAAAGGAATTTCCAAAAAGCATTTTGACGTTGTTGTAAATGATGAATTCCTAACTGTCCTTGATCTGAATAGTTCGAACGGAACCTTTGTTAATAAGAAAATGATAGAAGAAAAATCTGTGAGAGAAGGAGATGTGATAGCTATTCCTAATGCGATTTTTCAAGTTGTGAAGGTGAAAAAAGAGAAAATAAAAAAACAAGTTAACTCGATACAATTAGAAGAAGAAATCCCTAGAAATGTAAGTGGGAAAATAGGGTATCATTTTAAGAAAAATATTTTCCCAATGTTTTTTTCCCTAAATAAAAGTTGGGAGTGGAAGCCTCTAGTTTCGGGCTTGTTTTTCCTTTCAATTTTAGTGACAGTCTTCTTTTCTGTTGACTCTGTGATGAGTAAAGCAAAAAAGCTTATTAAGGGTGAGGTTGTCAGTCGAGCTAAGCAATATCTTGAAGAAGCGAATAGAAGAAATGCAGCTTATATGTTCAGAGAAGAGTTTGATCAGTTGAATGTTTCTTTTTTGGCTCAAGAAAAAACAATCACTGGTTATTCTTTATTTGATAAGAAGGGAATTATATTAAACTCAGATTCAAAAAAGAATATTTATATTTCTGCTCCTTTTGACGTGAAGGCGAAAGAGCAAATATCCAGAAAAAATAATTCGAGCTTTCACTTTGTAGAATTTCTTGGTGATGGACAAATTGGTGTCGCCAGGGGATTGTTTGCAAAGAATCTAAAAAATTCGAGAGAGCAGTTAGTTGGCTACGTATCCATTGTTTTTAATCCAGATGGTTTGGTGGAGTTAGAAAATTTAGATAGCATTGCCTACTTCGAGTCTTTAATTAAATCTTTGATTTTTGCCATACTGATCTTCTATTTGATTTATTTGATCACAATAAATCATTTTGAAGTTCTTTATAAAGAGTCTAAAGAAATGATGGAAGGTAATAAGCAACAAATTGAAAAAGAAATTCTTTTTGCAGAATTGAATCCTGTTCAAAAAACTTTAAACAATATGATACTCAGAATTAAAGAATTGAGCTCTGGAGAATCGAATGAATTTGAAGAACTAGAAAGTGATGGTCTTTATGTTGAATCTTTAATTGAAATTTTGAAGTCATACTCTGGAGCAGGATTAGTGTTAAATTCTGATAAATATATTAAAAGTTTGAATTCTGAAGCAGAGGATGTGCTTGGAATCAGAGAGAATCTTTCTCTAGATCAAGATTTGTCTGATGTTATTAGGAATCAATCTACTGCTGCAAAAATTATCCAACTTTGTGAGGAAACAAGTTCCACTAATGGGCTTTATTCAGAGGATTTGGGAGAAATTAACGGAGTAGAGTATAATATAAGTGCAAATTGCCTGATGGGAAAAGATGGTTATCCTAAGGCATTTATTGTTAGTTTAAGAAGGGAGTAATTATTGCCTAACGGAGTAGCATTACCAGAACATTTACAGGTAAGCACCACTCAGTTTCATTTTAAACTGACATTTCTTACTGGTATAAAGAGAGGTCAATCTTTTTTACTCAAAAAGGATCAAAGAAAAGTTATCGGTAGAGATTCATCTAGTGATATAAAAATTAATGACTCTAAAGCTTCTAGAAACCATGCTGAATTGATTTGGTTAAATGGTGAATTGATAGTTACAGATTTGAAATCTCAAAACGGAATTATTGTCAACGATAAAAAAGTGATTCAAGCAAAACTCACTAAAGGTGATAAGTTAATCATTGGTCATACTATTTTTAAAGTTGACATTGATTATTCTAAAGAAACACCTATTTTTAATGAGGCAACAAAAGCATTTTCCAAAGCTCCCAAAAAATCAATATTGCCAGTGTTGATTATTATGATCGGTGCATTGGGCTTTTTATTTTTGACGGATAAAGATGAAAAAAATGTTGTCGAAAACTTTGAGAGAAGGAAATTAAAAACAAGAAAAATTAATAATTCAAAAAAATTAGCAAGAGAGATCTCTCAAGATAATATTGAGCGTGCGAAGATTACTAATGAGAAAGTGAAGGTTTTGCTCCAAAGAGGAATGCGGGAGATTAGAGAGCACAATTATTTTAGAGCATTAAGAGAATTTGAAGATGCATTAGATGAAAACCCAAAAGATACCCAAGCGAGATTTTATAAAAGAAAAGCACTGGAAGGTATTGATCAGGTTATTAGCCAGTATAATTTAGAAGCGAGAAGGAATATTGCGTCAATTAATTATGAAAAAGCTTTGATATCTTATTGTTCAATCGTAAAGTTATTAGGAAGTTATCCTAATGATCCAAGGTATTTGAAAGCAAAGACGGAAATAGAAAAACTAATAGATGAAGAAGGGAGGGAGTTAGGTGAAGTTCATTGTTTACAAGAACAATAGCAAGATTTCTTCTTTTGAAGAAAACTCTAATAGCTTTGAAATTTTATTTGGGAGATCCTCTATTTGTGAAATTCAAGTTGATGATTACAGGATCTCAAGAGAGCATCTTTTGTTTGCTTTTGAAAATAATATCCTTTCAGTGAAAGATTTATCTGAAAGTAATATAGTTTTTATAAATGGCGAGAATTCTTCTCAAGGTATTTTGTCTGATAAAGATGCTATTTCCATTTTTGATTTTAAAATTAGGATAGAAGACTTTACTGAGAAAACTGAAAAGAAATTAGTTGAGTTGTCTGAAACTGTTTTGCTTGATAAGCCAAGCTTGGAAGAAGTTAAAGGTGAAGCTATTGTTGAAAGTATAGATGAACAACCTTCCAGTAATGATTTATTGAATTCTTTGGAGGACTCAGAAGATGATTTCCAAATAAATAGTGATTTTTCTTTTTCGGGGTCTGTTTTAAAAGATGATTCTTCTCAAGGTGATTTAGAGGCTAGCTCTGGAGAGATGATCTCTGATGAGTCTGATACAGATGTAGTGACAGATTTTTTAAACTATTATCTGAAAATTTCTGGACCGCAGATAGAAACTCAAAATTTTTATATTGCAAAAAAAGTAATTTACATAGGAAGAAGTACTAAAAAATGTCACATTGTCCTTGAAGATGATGATGTTTCATCTATACATGCAAAACTTTCGATAGAAGGTAAAAAGGTAATCTTAGAAGATCTTGATTCTTCGAATGGAATTTATCTAAATGGAGATAAGGTTTCCAGAGCAATGCTTGTAAAAGGAGATGAATTTCTTGTAGGTTCTGTAAGCTTTCTATTGAAGTTAGAAAACAAAATGTTATCTCAAGAATCTGGAAGACTAATGCCAGTGAATATTGAGGAAATTGCTTATGAAGAAACTGCTTTTTCTGAACTAGATAATGTAGCTGTTTATGATGAGAATTCAGAAACAGTTTCTGCAAAGCCTAAAAAGCCAATGTTTAATTTCTCATCAATTGAGCCAAAAAGATTGATGATTTGGGGTGTTTTGGGAGCTGCTTTGCTCTTTACATTTCTTCCTGAAGAAACTTCTGAAGTGGCTGCAGTTGAAACAGAAAGAACAATTGCAGAGGAATCTCAAGAAAAAAAAGTAGAGGAAAAAGAGGATGTCTCTTTAGAACTTGGTGGTAGCTTGTCAGAAGCCGACCTTGAAAATCTTGAAAGACATTATTCACTTGCAAAAGAAGCATACAAGGAAGGTATTTTTGACGAGGCAATTCAACAACTTGATTATGTTAGGTTGATTGATCCAGAGTACAAGGATACAAATCAATTGCTTTTAGCTTCTCAAGAAGGTTTGGAACGTCTTGAGCAAATGAAAAAGAAAGCAGAAGAAGAAAAAGCTAGACTTGCTCAAATAAAGAAAATTAATGAACTTGTTGAGAAAGCAAAGAAATCATTAAAGGATAAAAACTTTGAACTTGTTCAATCTTATATCTCTCAAGTTGCAGAAATAGATCCCGAGAATGATGACATTATTCTAATTCAAAGAGAAATAGAGTTAATCAAGAAAGCAGAGGCTGATGAGAAGAAAAAGCAAGAAGAGTTAAAACTAGCGAGAGAAAAATATATAAATATTTTGAATGATACAAAGCTACTTTACCAAGAAAAGCAATACTACAAAGCTTATTTAAGGTCTGGAGACTATTTAAAACTTTCAAATGTAGGAGATTCTCTATATCAAGAAGGAGAGGTTCTAAGGAAAGAAATATTAACTACTATGAATGAATTAGAAGCTTCGTTAGTAGAAAAAGCGAATACATTTTTTCAAGGTGAAGATTATAAAAATGCTTATGATTCTTATCGAGAAGTTTTATCAATTAATCCAACAAATAGGGAAGCAATCACTAAAGTAAATCTTATTTCATCTGAAATTAATACTAGGGCCATGAAAGTTTACCGTGAGGGATTAGTTTCAGAATCAATAAGTCTTTATCAGGATGCAAAGGAAAAATTTGAAGAAGTTCTTAGAATTGCTCCTAAAGAAAGTAAGTATTACATAAAAGCTGATACAAAGTTAAAAAAGTTTTATAACGACTAATGGACTTAAAACAATATTTTCATTTATCTGATAAAGGACCACTTTTAAACGTAAATCAAGATCGGTGTTTTTTTGATTTAGAACAGTTAATCTTTGGGGTTCTTGATGGCTGTGGAGGTTCTGGAATTGGAGATGTTGCCGCCTTAGAAATTGAAAAAAAAGTTATTGAACATTACTCAAGTTTTTCAGCTGATCCTGATGCAACAATGTCATTTTTCTATAACTCCAGATACAAGTTAGAGTTAAATGCCCTTGTTAATTCTCTTCATTTCTCTCATAATTATTTGTTTAAAAAGAATGAAGACTTGCCTCTTGGTCACAGAGCTTCTTGTTCAGGTGTTTTAGCAGTTCAGTCTGAAAACTCACTTAATTTTCTTTCAGTTGGTGCTGGTAACTCGTTTTTAATTCGTGAGAAAGAATTGTTTTCAATCTATGAAAGCAACCTTTGTATCGGAATCTCTTCGTTAAATTCAAATGAGTTCATACCTGAAAACTCAATAGGAATGTATGCAAAATTAGATTATTTACTCAAAGAAGTAATTATATCTGCAGGGGATACATTTATTCTTTCTTCAGATGGATTGATTTTTAAAAATAATTCTGAGGATCTAATCGAGAAGATATTAAATATTTCTTCAAATTCTGAGATTAATCAATTTTTTGAATATTCAAATTTAAAAGGCAACAAAGATAATCAGTCGGCTATTATCTTAAGGTATTAAATTTACAATAGAAATCAATTAATTTTATAATTTACATATGACTCATAAAGTAATCATCGCTGATGATAGTAAAAATATTCAAAAAGTTGTTGAGATTATACTTGATGAGAGGAAGTGTGAAATTACATCTTGTTCTTCTGAATCTGATTTAATTGAAGAAGTTACACTTAATGGTGCTGATCTGATTTTTCTTGATTTTAGTTTAAGTGAAAATAAAGATGGGTATGACCTAGCAAATATTATAAAAAGTAAGTCATCTGTAAAAATAATAATTTTATTTGGAACTTTTGATACAGTAGATGAAAATAAAATTGAGTCTAACTTTTTAGATGGTTATATTTTCAAGCCATTCGATGCAGAAAAGTTTTTAAATGTTTATGATTCTACGATTTCTAAAGTCGACACTAATA
>JAHDHG010000110.1 GCA_020631435.1 Bacteriovoracaceae bacterium
ATGAAAATGAGTACAAAGGAAAATTTGAAACTTTAGGCCTTACTTATGAGCATAGATTAATTGATGACATGGTAGCAGCTGCCCTTAAGTGGAATGGTGGGTTCGTCTGGGCCTGTAAAAACTATGATGGAGACGTTCAATCAGATACAGTTGCTCAAGGATTTGGATCATTAGGACTCATGACATCAACTCTTTTGACGCCAGATGGTAAAACAATGGAAGCCGAGGCAGCTCATGGAACTGTCACAAGGCATTATAGAAGACATCAGGCCGGTGAAAAAACTTCTACTAATCCAATCGCTTCAATCTTTGCCTGGACCAGAGGATTAGCGTTCAGAGGCAAATTAGATGGAAATCAAGCATTAATAGATTTTTGTCATACTCTTGAAGATGTCTGTATTAAAACTGTTGAATCAGGAAAGATGACAAAAGACTTAGCTCTTTGTATACACGGTAAAAACTTAAATGAAAGTCATTACATGGTGACTGAGGATTTTCTTCAGGCCTTAGATGAAAACCTAAGAGCGAGATACTTTTAATATTAATGAAGCCTTTTTCTATTAAATATACTTCTAGAGATAACACCGGATCTAAGGTCGAAAAATCTATCGATATTAGTGAAGGAAAAAGTAAACTCATCTTTGGAAGTCTTTTAATTTTTAGCATTGTCGGATTTTCTGCAACGGTACATTATTTGAATCTATTCTCAACAGTTGTATCAAATGATTACCTTGAAAGTGAAAATAAAATCCTAAAAGTTAAGTTAAAAAGATATAGAGAAAGACTTAAAAAAATTGATAAAAAATTAAAAGTAGTTTCAACTTTTGAAAAAAAATTAAAGAGTTTTGCAAATTTAGATAAGAAAGTTTTAACTACTCCCTATTTTGAAGAAGAGGTAGCAGACGAGATTTCCTCTAAGGTTGCTTCTCCACTAAGACCAAATGATTTTTTAGATAGAACAGATATTGAATATCAAGAATTTGATAAACATCTAGATCGATTTGAAAACACATCTTCTGAGCTTAAAAGTCAGCTATCACAATTAGTTAGACTTTATAGTGATAGAAAAATGATTTTTCATGCCCTTCCTACCCTTTTTCCTACTATGGGATGGATTACTTCTTTTTATGGAAAAAGAAAGAATCCTGTGACTGGAAGAATGAAGTTACATGCTGGACTTGATATTGGAGCCGCTTTTGGTGCTCCTATATTAGCTGCAGCAGATGGTATTGTAGTTTACTCTGGTAGAAAAAATGCAATGGGTAAAGTCGTACAGATTGATCATGGATATGGTATTCAAACTACTTATGCTCATTCTCAAAAACTTTTAGTTAATTCTGGAGAATCTGTGACAAAAGGTCAGATAATTGCCCGAGTTGGAAGTACTGGGCATTCTACTGGCCCTCATCTTCATTATGAGGTTAGAATAAATGGAGTCCCTGTGGATCCATACTATTTTTTAATCGAGCAATAATGGAGCTCTTAAATGTTAAATGTAATTAAAAAAGTTTTCGGTACCAAGCAAGATCGAGACATAAAAGAAATGCGCCCGATCTTAAATAAGATCAATGAATTAGAAAAAACTTATCAAGCTATGAGTGACGATGAGTTAAAATCTCAAACTAATAAATTTAGAGAAAGAATTTCAAATGACGAATCTCTAGATTCTATTCTTCCTGAAGCATTTGCAGTTGCGAGAGAAGCAGCAGTTAGAGTTTTAGGAATGAGACCATACGATGTACAAGTTTATGGTGGAATCACTCTTCATCAAGGTAAAATTGCAGAGATGAAAACTGGTGAGGGTAAAACACTAACAGCCACCCTACCTATGTATTTAAACGCTTTATCAGGGAAAGGTACTCATCTCGTTACAGTTAATGATTACCTTGCAAGTAGAGATGCCGAAGAGATGGGAGAGCTTTATCAATGGCTCGGTTTAACGGTTGGTTGCATAGTTCATGACATGAGTGATGAAGATAGAAAAGCTGCTTACCAAGCAGATATCACTTATGGAACAAATAATGAATTTGCTTTTGATTATCTAAGAGACAATATGAAGTTTGACCTAGATCATTATGTTCAAAGAGAGCATAACTTTTGTATCGTTGATGAGGTCGACTCCATTTTAATCGATGAAGCAAGAACACCTCTTTTAATTTCTGGTCCTAGTGAAGGTGATACAGAGCTTTATTATAAAATCGATAAGGTCATCCCTAAGTTAACCAAAGATACTGATTATACCGTTGATGAAAAAGCTCATTCTGTCATTTTAACTGAAGATGGTATCAACAGAGTTCAGTCTTTATTAAAAATTGATAATCTTTATGATATCAAACATGTTGAAACTCTTCACCATATTAATCAATCGCTTAAAGCTCATAATCTTTTTATTAAAGATGTAAATTATGTCGTGAATGATGGAAAAGTTATCATTGTTGATGAGTTTACTGGAAGATTAAAGCACGGATCTAGATGGTCTGATGGGTTACACCAAGCTGTGGAAGCTAAAGAAGGTGTAAAGATAAAAAAAGAAAACCAAACATTAGCATCTATTACTTTTCAAAATTACTTTAGACTTTATTCCAAGTTAGCGGGAATGACGGGTACTGCTGATACTGAAGCTGAAGAATTTCAAAAGATATATAGCTTAGATGTTGTTGTTATACCTACTAATTTACCCTTAATAAGAGATGATCAGGCCGACTCAGTTTTTGTCTCAAAAGATGCTAAATATAGAAATGTTGCTGAAACTATTAAAGAAGCTCATGACAAGGGGCAACCAATATTAGTTGGTACTATCTCTATTGAAAGTTCAGAAATCTTATCAACTTACCTGACTAAACTTGGAGTGAAACACGAAATCTTAAATGCGAAACAGCATGAAAGAGAAGCAACGATTGTCGCTAATGCTGGTCAAAAAGGATCTGTAACTATCGCTACAAATATGGCAGGTAGAGGAACTGATATTAAACTTTCTGAGGAGACCAAAAACCTTGGAGGTTTGTTTATCATAGGAACTGAGAGGCATGAATCCAGAAGAATTGATAATCAATTAAGAGGTCGATCTGGTAGACAAGGTGATGCTGGTAGATCTAAGTTTTTCTTATCTCTTGAAGATGATCTCATGAGGATTTTTGGAAGCGATAGAATTAAAAATATCATGGGTAGATTCGGAATGAACGATGATGAGCCCATCGAACATAAAATGATTTCCAATGCAATTGCTAAAGCTCAAAAAAGAGTGGAGACTCATAACTTTGATATAAGAAAACACCTTCTTGAATATGACAACGTCATGAATGAGCAAAGAATGGTGATCTATCGATTAAGAAAAGAAATTCTTAATGATGACGGCAATGAGGACTTAGTTCAAAGTTTCGTTGAGGATATCTGTGATTTTTGGGCAATTAATTTCATGCCTGATAAGAAAATTCCACTAATTGATTGGCCATGGGATGAGATCAACTCTACTTATAAATCTGTTTTTCATGTTGATTATAAATTTAATGCTAATGAATGCTCAGATACTTATGCTGGTGATTTAGGGAAGTATTTTCATTATGTGGCCAAAGAGGCCTTGGATAAAAAGTTTTCTGAATATGATAAAGATCAAGTAAGAATTGCTATTAGAGAAATTCTTCTTTCTAATTTTGATTCGCATTGGAAAAATCATTTACTTTCAATGGATCATTTAAAAGAAGGAATTAATCTTAGAGCATATGGTCAAAAAGATCCTAAAATTGAGTATAAAAAAGAGGCTTTTGTCTTATTTGAAGACATGAAAGAAAATATTAAAAGAGCTGTCGCAGAAACTCTTTTCACAGTGAGACTTTATACTAAAGAAGAAGTTGAAGAGATGAAACGACAACATGAAGCTGAACTTCAAGCAAAACTTGATGCTCACAAACGAGCAGTTGCTGCCGCCGAAGCCGCTAAAACACCTTATAAACGAGAGAAAGCTAAAGTTGGAAGGAATGACCCATGTCCTTGTGGATCAGGAAAGAAGTTTAAGAAATGTCATGGTAGATAAATTTTTTATTTGTTTAAGTAAAATTGATTAACTAAATTAAAAAATCTTTCTCAATCAAATTAGAATTTAACCTATTCCTCGATATATCCTGAGTAACATCGTATACTTTTAACTTTTTCGATATTAATTCTCATTTTTGATATAATAAAACTGTGAGCACAAAAAAAGATGACATGACTAAAATCGAAGATCTTGCAGGTTTTGATCATCAGGACGAGATTGATTTTGAAAATCTTGAGGATGATACAAACCTTAAAATTAATGAAGCAAGTGACGATGAATTAGAAAGCGAGTTTGAGGACAATAGTTCAGAGAACTTAGATTTTTCTCAGGATTCATCTAACTTATTTACAGACTCACCTACAGAAATCAATGAAATTCAGAGTTTTGATTTAAAAGATTCGGATAGCTTTGATCTTTCCATTAATACTGATGAAAGTGATGAAGAAGAAATTAGTGAATTCGAAGATATGGCCAAAGAAGTCACTACGATAGAAGAAATCAACACAGAAATTGAAAAAGAGATACAACCAACTATTAATATCAAAGAACCAATTAATGCTAACATTTCTAGAAACGTTCCTCTTGAAGCCTCACCTAGCTATTCCTTAGAAATATTTTTGCATGAAAAAAAATATCAAGATGATGTTTATAAAATTATTACAAATTTTGGGCTAAACGAAATTATCAAAGAAAAAAATATAAATACTGCTTTTAATCACGGAAGCCTTTTAATTCCAAGAATATCTGAACATATGGGTATACTCATGATTCACTCCTTTAGATCATTAGGATTTAATTTTAAATTTGGGCTCAGTGAAGATATACACAAAGGTGAACACGATCAAATAGATAGAGGATCTATTTTCACAGAAGAAGAAATTAAAAACAAAGTTAAAGAAATTCTTGTTTCCAAAAAAGACCATATTGATGGAGTAAGAATAAAAAAATTGGGATCATTAATTTCTGTTGAAACATTTGCTGATGATAACGATGAATTAGATCTAAAAACAGAAATCTCAATTCTCACTGAAAGCCTCAAGCTAAAAGCAATAAGATTTAAAGCAGATGCATTAGTAGGACTTAATCAACAAACTCTTAATCATTACTCAAAAAATAAAGTTAAAATTCTTGTTTCTGGTACACTTGCATGGATAAAATAATCGAGTTCAAAAATATTATCATTGGAGGCGGTATTACTGGAGCAGGTGTCTTCAGAGATCTATCACTTCATGGTGAGAAAACACTTCTTATAGAAAAATCAAGTTTTATGTCACAAACCTCTGCAGCGAGTTCAAAAATGCTTCATGGAGGGATTAGATATTTAGAAAAATTAGAGTTCTCTTTAGTCGCTGAAGCCTTAAAAGAAAAAAATCTTTGGAAAAATAACTCACATCACCTTGTCACTGAAAAAGAGTTTTTTATTCCTATTTATAAGAGCTCTCCACATTCTATTTATAAGTTATGGGCAGGGGTTAAACTTTATGATGCCTTATCAAGATTTCAAAACTCTCCATCAGGAAAGTTAACAAAAGATGAAATTCTAAAAAAAATCCCACAACTAAACTCTGAAAACTTAATTGGAGCGATTAGTTATTACGATACAATTTTAGATGATAAAAAATTTGGACTTGAAATCATTGATGATTCTTTAAATGAATACGCTAAAGCGATAGATAATGCTGAAATTAACTCTCTTGAAAAGATAGATGATTATTACATTTTAGAGACTAATAAAGGTAAATTTAAATCTCAAAATATCATTTTTGCAACAGGTCCTTTTACAGATCAAGTAATGAGAAAGTTAGGTATTAATTGGATTCCCAAAATACTTCCATCAAAAGGCTCACATCTAAAATTGAAGGTTTCAGATGTTCCAATATCAAACCCTCTAGTGATTCAAGAAAGCTCTCGAATTATATTCGTTATCCCTCATGGTAACTTTATTTTGCTTGGTACTACCGAGAAAAAACTTCAGAAAGGTAGTGATTTTTTTGATATGAAAATATCTACCGAGGAAGAAGAATATTTAATTCATCACTTTAATAGATACTTCCCTAAGATTAAAATAGAAAATAGTATTATCGAATCCACAGCTGGAGTTAGACCACTTGTGATACCAGAAGGAATTAGTGAAAACGTAAAACCTGGCGCAGTAAGTAGGCAACATCAAATTTTCATGCCACAAAAAAATATGTATGTCCTTATTGGTGGAAAATATACAACTTTTAGAAAAATGGCCTCAGATTTAGTTTCACAGATGTTTAGAAAATCTCAAAAAGTATATAATCCTAATTTATCTTTAGAACCGATAAGAAAATCCAAATGATACTCTAGGACCAATTTTCTCTCTCTCCCACTCTGTAATCCCACCAACTGTTACTGGTAGATCATCAAATGTATCAGTTCTTTGATAGACATCTATTAACATTCTAACGCCAATTCTAGATTTGAAATGATACTTTAAGCCTATCCCTCCGAATAAAGCAAAGGTTGTCCCAACAGCTTCTAGGCTTGTTGAGGTTGAGGAAGTAGCTCCTCCTATGGTTCCAGGAGCGAGACTGTCTCGAATATTCCCTATTGCTGCACCTCCGTGCAAGTAAGGAATCACTTTGTATGTTTCATGTGGGTTAGTGAATAGATATAAATTTATTCCACCACCATACTCATAAATCACACTATCTGTAACAGATCCATCAAAAGTCAAAACAGAGTCTTGCATATAAGAAAATTGAGGAACTAAAGAAAACCATCTTCCAATATAAATTTCTAGACCTCCAGTCGCCCTACTAAAAAATTCTGTTCCACTAAAGTTATCACCAGAGGAAACTTCTGAACTAAAATATTGAAATCCAATATGTGTCCAAGCTTCAATAAAATTTTTCTTTAAGCTTTGTGATCTTTGCTCTCTAGTTAAATTACTTGTGATTAAATTATCATTACTGACATCTTGAGAATAATCTCTATCATCAATTAGATCAGAATAAACTTTATAATCATCTCCTGATCCACTTACAACATTTAAACCAGTGATAGATTCTCTTGCTAACATACTATAAGGATTAGAACTAAGTTTTACTTCTGGAGTAATTTTTAATCTAAGTACAGCATCATTAATAACCAAGTCAGGATTCACCATTCTATAGACTGACCAGACAGAAGTATTAGTATTAAGTTTTACTAAAACAGCTCTCGCAACTATCGCTTCAGTAATATAAAACTTCGCATGATCGCCGAGATTTAATTTATCAACACTTCCTCTATTCAGAAGCATCGTTTTCCCAGTTTTAGTAGTTTCCAATATTCTTGTAGTTAACTGAGAATCTACCGGAAGAGAAAAGCATTCGAAATTTACTAATAATATAAAAAATATAAGTTTAAACACAGAATACATCCTTTTATTCTATACATTTAATTTTAATGCGTGCTATAAAAATAAACAAATAGATATCAAGGTGCTGCAATATGTCAAAAAGAAAAAGAGAACAAAGAACATATAAATACGAATGCACATTAACTGGGCAAGAATATAGACTCACAAATAAGATTACTAAAGTAGATGAACTTATATCAGTTGATGCTTATTATCAGTTAAATGCTGATAAAGATGATAGGCCAGCTGCAGTTAAGAAAAAGCTTGGTATAGAACCAGAAGAAAATAATTAATAATTCACACATTCAAATCAAGGATTAGAAATGAAAACTCATAAAGTTGCAATTATTGGAACAGGCCCTGCCGGGTTAACAGCTGCTCTTTATTCTGCTAGAGCCGATTTAGAACCCATCGTTTTTGAAGGCCATGAACCAGGTGGACAACTTACCTTAACGACGGATGTAGAAAACTTTCCAGGATTCCCAGAAGGAGTTATGGGACCAGACCTAATTAATAATATTAAGAAACAAGCTGCTCGATTTGGAGCTGAATACATTCAAAAACATGTTACTAAGGTTGATACCAGCTCAAGACCATTTAAGTTTTATTGTGGAGATGAAGAATTCCAATCAGAAACTTTAATCCTTTCAACTGGAGCTAGTGCTAGGTTTTTAGGACTAGATAATGAAAAAGAACTTACTGGAAAAGGTGTAAGTACTTGTGCTACTTGCGATGGGTTTTTCTACAGAGGTAAAGTTGTTCATGTAGTTGGAGGTGGTGACACTGCTATGGAAGATGCTACTTTTATCGCTAAATTTGCTTCTAAAGTTTACGTTTGTGTGAGAAGAGATGAACTGAGAGCAAGTAAACCTATGCAAAAAAGAGCGATGGATACAGAAAATATCGAGTTCTTATGGAATACTGAAGTTAAAGAGATATTATTCAATGATTCAGGCGTAACTGGTATTAATGTACTAAATAATAAAACCAATGAAACTACTGAGAGAGAAACTGATGGATTGTTTTATGCAATCGGACATACTCCCAATACATCTTTTTTAGATAATCAAATTGATTGTGATGACCATGGTTTTATTAAAACTACTAACGGTGGTGAAACTAATGTTCCTGGGGTTTTTGCTTGTGGGGATGTTCAGGATCCTATTTTTAGACAAGCGATATCCGCCGCAGGATCTGGCTGTCAGGCTTCAATGCTTGCTGAGCGGTTCTTGCACTCATAATCCTTATGGTCTAACTTATAGCTTTATTGGTCTTAGCTAGATGTGAGGTCATTACTATCAACTATTAAGGAAAGAGTTTTAGTATAGATCTTAAATATCTGTAATAGTGCTATAATAGTCATGTGTATAAATCATTCTTAATTTTCACCTTATTTTCATATAATTTAAGAGCAAATCTTCTTCATAAATGCTTATCTTATTTTAAGTCAGAAAAAAAAATCTCTTTTTCTGAAAATGTGAAATGGGATATTCAAGTTGGCAACCTCTGTGATCATAAATCTCAAGGTAGAAACCCTACTTGTGCATATTTTGCATTTTCTTCTTTTTTAGAAAGAATGATTCAAAAAAAATACAAACTAAAAGATCAGCCAACTGTAAACGAAGATTTTTTTATTATCTATCATCTAAAAGATCAATTCGAAAAAAAGTTTCTTCAATCATTAAGAAATGAAAAACTTAATGAGATAAGAAAAGAT
>JAHDHG010000111.1 GCA_020631435.1 Bacteriovoracaceae bacterium
GGTTCCAGACCATATTAATAGTTTCACTAGGAACCACATTTTTAAGATTAGGATTTTCATTTAGATAGTTCAAAATATTTTGATAAATTTCAAGTTGGATTAAGGATAAGTGAAGACCTGATTCAGCGTTTAACCTTGCTTGGTATTTGCCTGTAGTATTAAAGGCCTTAATCTTATTTACAGTTGTATCAAATTTAAAAGAGTAGAGAAGTAAAGTCAGAATGGAGATGGCAGAGATCACCATCAACATTGCAATACCTTTATTATTAATGATTTTTTTATTTTCCAAAATCTTCGGCCTCTCTTAAGTTGTACTGTGGCCAAACTGGCCTAAATATTCTCTCAATTGACTCTTCATTACCGTATAAATTTTTATACTCAATCATGACTTTAATGGCATCAACTCTTCCTTTTCCATCTCCAATTTCTTTCATCGGAGTAAATTTTCCTTTTTGATCATTCCAAAAAGTAAATTCAAGAGATGTCACATTTTCCATAATTACTTGGGGTCTAATTTTATCAAAGTCTATATCTTCTGTTCTAAATGGATCTTTAAATACAGAATATTTTACTAAATTAGATGCGAGCTCAGGTGCGTCCTCACCATAAATTTCTCTATGATATTCTTGGTCTTTATCAGTAGGATCTTCAAGTGTATAGACAACCCATGCATAAGTTGATTCTTTTGAATTTTCTAACGCCCTTCTATGTGAAGAGGTGAAGAACTCAAATGAAGTTTTGTCATCTTTAAATCTTGGAATAGGGATCCATTCTTTATTGGGTGCAAAGAACAAGGGATTATTATAATATTTTTGATTAACAATTCTTTGAAGTTTTTCATTGAGCTGAAAAAGTGGGTCCTGAGTATTTTGAGTTTTAATAGAAAGAGATTTCATATCAAACTGTTCTGAAAAGTATAATGGTGAATAAATTTGAGAAAAATCCCATTCCATCATATTTAGAGCAGAATATACTTTTAGTTTATCTTTATCTTCAGACGTAACTTTTTCTTTTATATTGTGACTATCTTTTGTTCCATTAATAATCGAGACAGTGATTAATGATAAAATTACAAGTGAGATCAATACTTCAAGAAGAGAAAAACCTTTCTTACTAATTCCCACTGGCGCCTCCTCCTTGAGCTGGAGCAGCACCTGAAAAATTAGGAACATTAAATTTAATCTTATACTTTGGATTTCTCAAAAAACTTGCAAGAAAATATTCTTGATTAGTCTCTACATTTTTAACAGTTACTCTTACTTGCCATAAACCTTTCGCAAGATTTTTCTGAAATTCTTTAAGAAGTAATTTTGTTGCTTGAGTTTCAGGAGAAGGCTCTTGTGCTTCTTCTTCTCCTCCGCCCGTAAATCTATCCATTAAAGAATCAGGGATTTCAAAAGGAAGTAATTCTACTGCGTAAACATAATTAGCATTTTCTTCTTCTTCGAATTTTTGGAAATCTAGAGTTTCTAAAAGAGTTTCCTTTAAAGGAGGAGGGGAGAACAAAAGATCATTAATTGTATTCTCCGCTAAATTATGAAGTTTTAATTCTTCTTCCATGGCAATAGAGTCTAGAATATTATCAGTTTGTGAACTTAAAAAAGTCGTAAAGAATATAAAAAAAAGAGAACTCGCAATAAGGACTTCTAATAAAGAAAGACCTTTTTGATTAATCTCTATCTCTAAACCATTTCTCATAGATCTCTTTTGTTTTGGCATAAGTAACGTTATCAAACTCTTCTTCTAAGTAATCACCAAGAGGAGTAAATTCTTCATAAATTCTATCTCTGAATGCTTCGACTTCTAAAGTGATCAACTCATCAAAGCTAGCTAATATAATTAATGCTTCATCTTGATAACCAGTTGGATAGAAATATATATAAGCATCTCCTTCGACTACTAAATCTTTAGATAAAGATGTTGAGACGCCAGTCATTTTGATATATGGGTTTAACTCTCTAGCACTTTCTTGAAATTCATCAATAGGAATGAATGCTTTATCTGCAGTGCTTTTTTTAGATTCATAATCTTCTAATTCTTTTTTATCTAATTTATCTACATCCTGGTATTCAGGAAGTAATAAATTGGCATGATCGCTTGCCTCAACAACATACTCTATGGCTTCTCCACTCATGGATAGCTTTAATCTGACTACTTTGTTTCTTATAATAGCTTCTGATTTTGAAAATTTAATTGCTCTTGAGATGTCTTCAACTGCTGTCATGAGTTTATCTCTTTCATCTTCAGATCTTCCAACAACTAATGAAATACTCACTCCGATAATAGCAATGGCAATTAAAATCTCAAGCAAAGAGAATCCTACTTGAGATTTTAATTGATTTTTATTTTTTTTAAAGATCGTTTGAGTTGATATCGGCATCAAAGCCATCTCCACCTTCGGTGCTATCTGCTCCATAAGAAATTATTGTATATTTCCTTCCATCTGATTCATAAGCATACGGCTCTCCCCAAGGGTCTAAAGGAGCTTCCTCTGTTCCTTGTGCCATATAACCACCAGGTCTAAATCTCTTACAGCCATCTGTATTTTCAATTAGACCTTCTAAGGTTGATGGATAACGATTACAATTTCTTTTATAATCCATCAAGTTCGCCCTCAATCCTCTAATTTGATTAATTGCACTACTTACTTTTCCTTCTTCAAGTTGGCCGAATAGATTTGTAGCTACAAATCCCCCAACAACACCTACAAGAGTAATCGCGATTAAAATTTCTAATAAACTGAAACCTTTGTTATTCATAAACGTCCTCCTTTAATTTAGTTTATTTAATTCCATTAATGGTATAACAACTGCAAAAATAATGAGACCAACGGCTCCGCCCATTCCAATCATCATAACTGGTTCTATGATTGCTGTAAGTCCTGATAGTTTTGATTCTACTTGATCTTCATAATTGTCTGAGATGATTGCAAGCATGGGTTCAAGTTCACCCGTTTTTTCTCCAAGAGCGACCATATAAGTAACCATAGTCGGGAAATATCCAGATTTTTGAAGAGGTCCTGCCATAGATAGACCTTCTGAAACAGAAACTCTAGATTCTTCTATAGCATCTTTCATCCATACATTAGGAACTAGATTTTTAACAATATTCATTGAAGCTAAAATCGGAACCCCAGAACTAAGAAGTGTTCCCAAAGTAGAGCAAAATCTGCTGACATTAATCATTTTTACTAAGCTTCCAACAACAGGCAGCTTAAGTAAGAAAGCATGCCATTTCCTCTGACCATTTGTTGAAGAGATATAACTTTTAAAAAGATAAGCCGTTGCAATCACTCCTAAAATAACGACCCACCAATAATTTTGTAAAAATTCAGAGATGGCAATCGTAGCTTTCGTCAGTGCTGGTAATTCTTTTTTTGCAGACTTAAACATTTTTGCAATTTGAGGGATAACCATAATGAAAATCAACATAATCATAGCGAAACCAGCTAAGGTAATGATGATAGGGTAAGTCATTGCACCGACAATTTTATTTTTTAATTTCACTTGAGCTTCTGTAAATTCGGCAAGTCTAACTAAAACGACATCAAGTGTACCAGAAGCTTCACCTGCCTCAACCATATTACAATAAACCGTATCGAAAATTTGTGGGTGTTCTGCTAAAGCTTTCGCAAGTGAACTCCCTTCATTCACTTGAGTTCTTACAGTTGAAAGAACAACTTTAAGTGTATCACTTTCAACCTGATCGTTAAGCGCTTGAAGTGCATCGACAATTTGAATTCTTGCTTTTACAAGTGTTGCTAATTGTCTTGTCATTAATGCAAGCTCGTTTACATTAACTTTTTTAGATGTAAACAAAGATGAACCACTCGATTTTGCTTTCTTTTCTTTAATCGAAACAAGCATGATGCCCATGCTTTTGATTCTTTGCTTAGCTACAAGTTCAGATTCACAATTAATTGTGTCTTTAATATCTTGTCCGGATCGATTTATTCCTTTATAGGCGTAAATAGGCATAATACTTATTTTAGCGGCAAATGTCTGAAAATAAAGAGAAATTAAGTGAAAACTTTATTAAGACAAAGTTAACTGTTTATAAATATTATTAATTAAGCGAAACTTTTCCTAATGATCATCTTCAGAGTTAATTGCTCTGACAATCTCATCAATAGAAGTAATACCACTCATAATTTTACTTAAAGCATCTTTTCTTAGAGTAATCATGCCTTCTTCAACAGCTTTCTTTTTAATAATTGAGGAATCTGCTTTTTCTAAAATTAATGATCTAACAGCATCAGAAATCATAAGGAGTTCGGAAACACAAGTTCTTCCAGAATATCCTGTGTTGTTACATTTTGGACATCCTACAGCATCATAGATTTGAGTCCCTGGAGGGACTTCTTTAATTCCAAGTATTTCTTTTTGATACTCAGTGACATTGACCGGAGTTTTACAATCATCACATAAAACTCGAATTAGTCTTTGGGCAAGAACACCAATTAAAGAAGACGAAATTAAAAATGGTTGAACTCCCATATCAATTAGTCTTGTTGGAGCTGAAGATGAATCATTAGTGTGAAGAGTAGATAAAACAAAGTGACCTGTAAGAGATGCATTGATTGCCATCTCTGCAGTCTCTTGATCCCTTGTCTCCCCAACCATGATGACATCTGGGTTTTGTCTAAGTATTGACCTTAGTGCTTTTCCAAAAGAAAGATCAATTTTATGATTGACCTGTATTTGAGAAATACCTTGAACTTCGTATTCCACAGGATCTTCTACAGTAATAATTGTTTTATCAGGAGTATTAATCTTTGAAAGAATCGCAAAGAGAGTAGTCGTCTTACCGTGACCAGTTGGACCAGTAACATATAAAACTCCATGCTTTCTTTGTGAAAGCTCTTCTAGGTTATCTAAAACTTGTCCGTGAAAACCAAGTGCTTTTAACTCCAAAACAGTATTGTTTTTTTCAAGAACCCTCATAACGATTCTTTCACCGTTTTGAACAGGAGTCGTACTCAGTCTGATATCAATATCTTTACCAGCGATTTTGATCTTGATTCTACCATCTTGCGGTAATCTTTTTTCAGCAATATCAAGCTTCGCCATAACTTTAACTCTTGAACTAACAGCTGCGTGTGTCTTCTTAGGCTGCCTTAAGATTTCTTTCATAACCCCGTTTACTCTAAACCTATAAACGACATCTTTTTCATAGGGCTCAATATGAATATCTGAAGCTTTTTCTTTAACGGCCCTAAAAATAATTGAATTTACAAACCTAATAACGGGAGCTTCATCTGCAGTAGCATCAAGAATATCAATAGGCCCATCTAGATCTAATGATTCGTCGAACTCATCTTCAATGGAATCAACAAGATTAGAAGTTGCTCTTTCGTAAACTCTATTGATTGCTTCATTAATCTTTATTGGGTGAGAAATAACAATTGAAATATCTTTTTGAAAAATACTAGCTAGATCATTTACGATATTTTCTTTAAATGGATCTGCCATGACTATAGTCACTTCGTAGTCAGTTTCAAAAATAGGGATGATCTCATGTTGTTTGGCGTAATTAATTGGAATATCTCTAACAACTTCAGGGTCAATTTCATCAATCTTAATATCAGATGTATATGGGATATTCATTTGCTGACAAACGACTTTAACTATATCGTTTGGATTAATATAGTTTTTCTTTAATAAAATTTCACCAAGTAGTCCCGCTTCAGGATCTTCTTTTTGAATTTGTAATGCTTCTTCAAGTTGATCATTGGTCAGGGCAGTATGCTTAACTAAAAGCTCACCAATTCTCATTTTATTTGCTTGAGCATAAATTTCAGGAGTAATAATATCCCTTGAGGATCTTTGCCTTATTGCATTTTCTTCAGGAAGGTTGGGTGGTGTTTGTTGATCGTTAGACATAGTTAATTATATTCTAGTAATCTTCTTCTACAAACTGGGTATAATCATCTTCAACATCACCTGCAATATCATCGAATTCCACGCTTCCACCTTTACCAATACCATGAGACTGATTGTATCGGTCAACTAAGGACTTCGGATATAATGGACCAGCTTTTTGAGCTTCTACTTTTCTAGCAATTTCATTTAGCTCTGGTCTATGAGTATCTTCCAAAATTCTACTTTGATTAACACTAACGTTTCTTCTCTTAATAACGTTTGCAGTATTTTCTGCTGCTAGAGAATCATAAGGAGAAATAATTTTAGGAGTTAAGAAAAATAAAGTATTAACTTTTTCAACTCTTTTGTTTCTATTTTTAAAGAGCCACCCCAGAATTGGAAGATCACCTAGAACAGGAACTTTATTATAACTTTCATCAACCTTATCTCTTAAAAGACCACCCATTGCAATTGTATCTCGGTCTCTTACAATGACCTCTGTTTCAGCAGCTCTTTCAGTGGTTGCTTGTTGACCAGTTAGTCGAGTGGCTTGAGCTGCAGTACCAGCATTAAAGTCTTCAAATTTTTGAGTGATATTCATTTTAATCATTCGAGTAGCTTTATTAATTTGAGGCTTAATTTTAATAGAAGTTGTAACTTTCTGTGGTGTCCCAGCAGTCGTTTGACTTCCACCAGCAGCTGCTTGAGTTTGAACTACTGTTGGTATTGTTTGTCCAACTTCAAATGTTCCTTCAGCATTGTCTAGTACAAGTAATTGTGGTGTTGCTAAGATGTTCGCCTGGCCATCAGCTGCGAGTGCTTTTATAAATATATTTAACGGGTTAGCATCAATACTTGTTGTTCCATTTGCTCCTTGTAAAGAAAAACTCCTAGAGCTTCCAATACCAATACCTACCCCTGCCGTATTAGAAAAAACATTTCCAAGGTTTGCGACTCCTCCACCTATTAACCCTGTTAGCGAGGTAGGTGAGAATCCAAATCGCTTGGCAGCCTCTTCTCCATATAAACCAGCATATTCAAAACCGATATCATTACCTTTCGTAATTGCTGTCTCGACAACAATTCCTTCAACATAAACCTGCATTCTAGGAATATCTAATTTCTTCAAAACACTTTGAAGAGTTAGCCAATCTGTTTGAGAGGCAGTCACAACCAATGAGTTCGTTGCCTCATCCGCAGTAATTTTAACTTCTTCATTAAAAATTGCTTCAACTTGTTTTTCTGGTGCTCTGTTTCTTGCACCTCTTCCTCTTGAATTTCTATTAGCTGAGCCACTTGCTTGTTGAGCGGCGTTTGAAACTAAACTAGTCAGAGTAGTAGCTAAATCTTTAGCAGTACCATGTTGAACATAATAAACTTTTACTTTTCCAGAACCAGTCGTTTCTGTTTTTACATCAAGCTTTAATAAAAGTTCTCTAAGGTGAGCCGCACCAGCTGCATTTGCCAATGCAATAATTGCGTTAGTTCTAGGCTCAGCGATAATTTTTGAAATTTGTGGGCCTGTCTTATTAGCTGTTTTTGCAGATGGTCTTGATCTTCTCGATGATCCGCCAGAATCTTTTTTAATAATTGAATCAATTAATTTCGCAAGTTCTTGAGCAGATGTATTTCTAACCTTCATGATATGCATAGACTCTTCAAAGCCAGCAACATCTAAAAATTTAACAAGCTTCATTAATCTATTAATGTTAGTACCAGTATCAGTCACAATAATGGTATTCGTTTGCTTGATATCTAAAATCCTTCCGTATCTGGTCATGAAAGGCCTAAAGTTTCTAACAATCTCACTTGCATCAACATGCTTAAGTGCAATGATTTTCATCATATAGTTTTCAACGTTTGGAACATATTCACCTGTATAAATTTTTGTTGGTGTATATCTGATGTCTCTTGCGTTGATAATTCTATAAAATTCACCTGTCTTGACTAAAGCTAGTCCAGACATATTTAAGGCAACTAAATAAGCTTTCCAAGCATCTCCAACAGTAATTGGACTTGGAGCGGAGATTGAAACTTTACCTTTGATATCTTTTTCTAGAATTAAGTTAATCCCAGTTAATGCCTGCATCTTTTTAGTTACTTCAACAATATCTGCATTTGGATAATCAAAATTTTCTATAATCTCTGGACCAAAAGCTGTTTCAGGATTTAAGTTTACATATTTTTTTTCAACTTTAGGATCACCCTCAGCACTTTCTGATTCTCTACCAAAAACTTTTTGCTCATTTGTTTCGTATTTATCACTTACTCTTGCATTAAAATCACCTGTTCCACCATTACCGGGAACTTCAACATTCACTCCGTTAACAGTTTTTCTTCTCGGTGGAGGGGATGTTTTTTTAGGAGGATTTAAGTCTATCTCTGGAAGCTCCTGACCTGCTTCAGGTCTTGCATCAAATCTTTCAAAATCATCCTCATCTTGAGAAAAACTTAAAAAAGAAAGAGATAAAAATAATAAAACTAACAAGTTTTTCATAAGTATTCCTTTACTTGCATTCAGCAGGGTTTCCTTTTGTGATGTTATATTCCATCGGTACTGCTGAACCGCCTCTATCAAGATCTAAGCTAAGTTTTGAAGTGGTGCTTAGTTTTCCGATTAAGGCCATGGCATCATTTTGAGTTTTAAATGGTTTTCCATTTACAGCTTTGATGATGTCACCGTTTTGTATGTCTAAATGTGAATAAATACTTCCAGGAACGATTTCAACAATTTTAAATCCAATAGTTCCGTCAGGGTTATTGATAGGGATAGCTCTTGCAGAAGTCATCAGTGATTGAAAGTCCTGCATTTTCTCTTGGATAAGAGCTTTTTTAATACAGATCTTATTACCATTTTTTTGGATTCCATCCATTTGAGCAGTTTCTGCTTTTTTGAATGTTTCTGTTTGCCTTGGGGTAAACACTTTTGGAGGTGTTATTTTCTTTTCATTTGCTAGTTGTTCATGGCCAACAAATTCACATTGACCATTTTGAAGATTTTTAACAATAAGTCTTAATCGTTCAATTTTTTTGATGAGCACCATTGATTCAATTTCATCGCCGACTCTCACTTTTTCGTGATCTTTGCCTCTTACTTGTACAGAGGCCAATGACTTGATTTCATCTTGAAGAACAAAGGTACTAACAAGCTTTAACGGTAGTGATGATTGTGAATCTGATTCTTCACACTTCTCTTCTCTGTTTACAACAACCTTCTTTTCTGTTGGCTCTTTTTTAGCGTTAGGTTGAGCAGTGACAA